>NZ_CP070969.1:6020000-6273877 GCF_017086365.1 Paenibacillus tianjinensis
CCGCTTCACCGCAGCCGTCAACTGAGCCTAGTCCTACACCTTCGGCTTCAGCTTCGGCTTCACCGGGGCCATCGGATGGAGCTAGTCCGACACCTTCCAGTTCCGCTTCACCGGAGCCGTCAAGCAGCCCTAGCAGCGCACCGACATTTACATCCATCCCTGGCGGTTCGCAACCACCATCGTCATCGCCTGCTCCGTCAGCAACTCCGGCTGTGATAGCTACACCGGGGACAGATGAAGTTACTGTTACTGATGCACCTGTTCCGCTCGGCGGCGACAATGCTCAAGCAACACCTTCTCCGGAGTCAGGAAGCATCGCTGCCGGCAGTTCGCCTACTCCTTCTTCCGATCCCGGGGTGACGGTGGATGATGACGAGCTCCCGCTCTCCGGACCTGACGGCGGTGACACACTACCCGATACGGCAGAGCCGTGGTATAACCTGATCTTAATCAGTATGGCGGTAGCGATCCTTAGCATCATCGTGCTGCGCAGACTGAATTCGAAGAAATAAGCCTAAGGGCTGAAGGTTGGAGGAGAGAGTATGAGGATACGTTCCGGGGTAGCTTTTGCCGTGAAGCTGATCTTCCTGCTCTCTCTCTGCGTGCTGGTGTATTCTGCCGTGCAAATCTTCAAAGCGCCCGTGGAAGCCCGTCATGCCTTAGAGGATTGGGCGAAAAAGAGGGAGGAAGCTCCCCGCCTTATCGTCCCGGAAGACGAAACTCCGCTTCCTGCCGGTATGGTCAGCCTTTCTGATAAACCGGACGATTCCAGCGCCAGCACCAGCCAACCCGGCACCACCTACACGGAGGGCGAGGTCATCGGAGAGATTTATTTTCCCTCGCTGAACAAAAGAGTGGCCATCCTTGAAGGAACACAGCGTCCGCAGCTGAAGAGAGGGGCCGGGCACTACACGGGAAGCGCAGTAGTAGGCACAAGCGGTAACAGCGTGCTGGCCGGTCATCGTGATACGGTGTTTCGCGGACTCGGCAGCCTCAAAGAACATGATCTTATCGAGATAGAGACGGTGGACGGCAAGTTCGTGTATGAGGTTACAGGCAGTACGATTGTAGATGGCGAAGAGCGGGGGGCGATTAAAGAGAGCGATACCCCCATCCTTACCCTAATCACCTGCTATCCGTTCAGCTATGTCGGCTCAGCGCCGGAACGCTATTTGCTCTCCGCCTCACTGATCCGCCGGGAGCCGCTGCCTCAGGAATCGAATTAATATTTTTCTTAAACCGTTGACTTGCAAAAGATGAGTCCCCTCACAGAACATGCTAATATAGAACTGCGGCACATAGAAGCGGCTGTACCGGCCATCAGCCGGACGGCCTGTTTCTGCGGGAAGGTTCTGGCTTACGGATAGAGAATTCTATACTTAGATGTTGTTAGATGAAGAGGAGATGACTTGAATTGAAGGATGAACTGATTAAGCGGTTCGTTTCATATGCGGAAATAGATACCCAGTCTAATGAAGAGAGCGATACCTGTCCCTCCACTCCCGGTCAGATGGAGCTGGCCCGCAAGCTGGTGTCTGAACTTCAGGAGCTGGGTCTTACGGAAGTGACGGTGGACGAGCATGCCTATGTTATGGCTACCCTGCCTGCCAATAGTGACAAGGATGTCCCAACCATCGGCTTCCTGGCCCACCTCGATACGGCGACCGATTTCACCGGAGCGAACGTGAAGCCGCAAATCGTTGAGAACTATGACGGCGGGGATATTGTGCTGAACAAGGAGCTGAATATCGTCCTGTCGACGGACAGCTTCCCCGAGCTGCCTGAATACAAAGGTCATACGCTGATTACAACAGATGGCACCACACTTCTGGGTGCAGACAACAAAGCCGGAATCGCCGAGATCATGACTGCCATGGCCTATCTGCTGGCCCACCCTGAAATCAAACACGGCAAAATCAGAGTCGCCTTTACTCCGGATGAGGAAATTGGACGCGGACCGCATAAGTTCGATGTTGCCGCCTTCGGCGCCTCTTATGCCTACACTGTAGACGGCGGGCCGCTCGGTGAGCTGGAATACGAGAGCTTCAATGCCGCTGCCGCCAAAATCAGCTTCAAGGGCGTCAACGTTCACCCTGGAACCGCAAAAGGCAAAATGGTGCATTCCTCGAAAATCGCCATGGCCTTTCATCTCAGACTGCCTGCGGGTGAAGCACCTGAATTTACGGACGGCTATGAGGGCTTCTACCATCTGATCTCCATGCAGGGCTCGGCGGAGCACAGCAAGCTGTCATATTTTATCCGTGACTTTGACCGTGCGAACTTCGAGAAACGCAAAGCGAATATCGCCGCTATCGTCGATGAATTCAAATCCACCTACGGCGATGACAATGTGGTGCTGGAAATGAATGACCAGTATTATAATATGCGCGAAAAAATCGAGCCGGTCCGCCATATCGTCGACATCGCCCACGAAGCGATGGTGAACCTCGGCATCTCGCCGGTAATCCGCCCGATCCGCGGCGGTACAGATGGTTCACAGCTGTCCTATATGGGGCTGCCGACGCCGAACATTTTTACCGGGGGAGAAAACTTCCACGGCAAGTTTGAATATGCCTCCGTCGATGTGATGCTGAAGGCCGTCAACGTGATTATCGAAATTGCCAGACTATTTGAGCAAAAAAGTAACTAATGGGATGAACAGAGAAGCCCCCGGTCAAAAGCAGCTGCTTTAACCGGGGGCATTTTGTGCTGGAAAATATCTATACCACTTACTGTGCAACTGCCTGCGAATATAAAAATCAGGCTTTTGCAGTCTGCAACGGACTGAGGAGATCTTATTTCCGTCTGGAGCAGCATTCCGGAAAGCTAACGGACCCGAATGCGCTTATTGACGGCGATTGACCCGAATTTCGGACTACTGGAATGGCAATAAGTGCGCTGGAGTCCGTTAGTCTCGTGAAATGTCCCTCAAATAGAAAATAAGGTCTTTCCAGTCCGCTAGCCACCGAATGCTACAAGCATCACCCTTGCCGCCCCAGCTATTCTTCTTCAACCGTGCAGCATGCATCAGCTGATTAGCAGAGAATACTGCGCTAACGACTAACGCGGGGCGCAGCGCAACTACTGTGATCAAGCCGGTGGCTTGCTAAAGGATGTTCTGCAAAGGCCTGACTTAAGCCTTAACCGGCACCCAGCCCGGTGTATTTGTGATCGCGCCCCAGAGCGGGTCAGGGATCACAAGCTCACCTTGCGCTGCAGGGTCCAGTTCCGTCTTAATTTCACTGGCGCGGCCTCCCGCTACCTTCTGCACCCAGTCCGGTTCGATCAGCAGCGGGCGGCCCAGAGCCACCAGGTCAATACCGGTGTCCAGACTCTTTAGCGCATCTTCCGCCGAGTACAGTGAACCGACGCCGATGACCGGTACGGCACCGCCGGCACGGTCCACAATCTGCTCAATTCTCGGCCGGCTGTCTTCCGTGCCGCGGCGCGGCAGCGACCACAGCTCCATGAGCGAGGCATGCAGGTAATCCAGCCCTTCCTCTTTGAGCGCATCAATCAGCGCAAAGGTCTCAGCCATTGTAATTCCCGGTGTTTCCGGTTCCTCCGGGGAGAAACGGTAGCCGACCAGAAATGGCGTGGACGCATATTCACTCACGACCCGCTTCACTTCGCGCAGAACGGCGAGCGGGAAGGTCAGGCGCTTCTCCAGGCTTCCGCCCCAGCGGTCTTCGCGGAGATTGGAATGCGGGGAGAAGAACTGCTGAACCAGATAACTGTTTGCTCCATGGATTTCCACACCATCGAAGCCAGCGATAATTGCACGGCGGGTTGCCGCCCCGAAATCGGCGATAATGACTTGAATTTCTTCATCGGTCAGCGTACGCGGCACCGGCCCTTGCCCGCCGCCCGGCAGCTCCGCTGGAACACTGCTTGCACTGACAGTCTGGCCATCCGGCAGCAGGTCCGGCGGGCACTGGCGTCCGCCGTGGAAAATCTGCAGCACAGCCTTGGCTCCCTCGCCCTTAATAGCATCCGCCAGCTCGCGCAGGCTTAGAATCAGCTCATCACTGTCGGCACCAAATTCACCGGGGAAGCCTTTCCCGCTCCGGCTCACATACACACAGGCAGTGATGACCATGCCGACACCTTTGGAGCGGCGGATATAATAATCGATTTCCGGCTTGGAAACCGTGCCATCCTCATTGGAAGAGAAGTTGGTCATCGGGGCCATAACCACCCGGTTTTTCAGTGTAATTCCATTTTTGAAGCCGTAGGCGTCCAGCAGCGGACTGTAATTGGCTTGCGTCATGTCTTATTCCCTCCATTATTATAATCTATATAAGTATCACGGCAGGCGGCGATCAGCGGTGAACACATCACAGAATACCGCTATCCCTCCGCCTTAGCCGTATCCTTCCAGATCACTTTGTTTCCGTAATTTTTGCCCCAGTCATACATCATACGCAGGACAGGCAGTAGGCTCTGCCCGTATTCTGTCAAAGAATATTCTACTCTCGGAGGGACCTCGGCATACACCTTTCTCAGCACAAGCTGGTCTTCCTCCAGCTCACGAAGCTGATTGGTCAGCATTTTTTGCGTAATATGGGGAATCAGCTTCTTCAGCTCACTGAAACGTTTGGTTCCTTCAAGGCCGAGATGCCACAGAATAATCAGCTTCCATTTCCCGCCGATGACGGCGAGTGTAAGCTCCTTCTCACAATTGATTTCCTGCAAATTAATACGGTCTTTAATATCCGTTGCCAAGAGATGCGTCCTCCTTTCATTCTTTACCATCATACTACAAAACACCCGGGGGCCGCACATCCCCGGCCGTAGCGCCGGAGCGACAGGCGGCAAACCGGCTGATAGTCCTCACGCCGTCCGCACCTTCTGCGGGGAGCAATACAACGTGTAGAATTGGCCTGCACTTGAGCCATTCGCCTTATAATGAAACAGCCTGCCCGGAAATCCGGACAGGCTGTTTTGTTATATTATTCGAGATTAGCATGCTTGCCGAACATCTGGCTGGTTGTCTGGCCGGTCCATTCCATCAGCCGCAGAATGACCGCATCATAGAACAGCAGCAGTGTCTGTTCGAACAGGGACGCCATGGGCTGGATGGTGGCCCGCTCCCCGCTGGCCTCCTTGGCAACACCCGGCAGCTTCACCGTGTAATCGGCCAGACTGCCGAGAGTAGACTCCGGCGCTATCGTTACCAGGACAACCGCAGCGCCGAGCGCCTGGGCTTTCTCTGCCATGGCGATCAGGCTTTTCGTTTCCCCGGAGCCGGAGCCGAGGACCAGTACATCTCCGGCCTCAATACCCGGGGTCACGGTTTCACCGACCACGTAAGCCGCCCGGCCGGCATGCATCAGCCGCATGGCAAACGCCCGGCCCATCAGCCCGGAGCGGCCTGCGCCAGCCACAAAAATCTTACCGGAACGCTGCAGCAGCCCGGCGAACGCCTCTGCCCCGCCAGCATCCAGCTGCCCAGCCGAACGCTCCAGCTCCTTCACGATCTCCTGCGCGTAGCTCACTGTATCCATAGGAGCATTAGGCCTGGCTGACGAGACGCTTCATCTCGGCTGCCGCTGACCTTTGATCGCTTTCACCGGTAATACCCCCGCCGACGATGACAAGATCAGGACCGGCTGCAATGACTTCCGGCAGTGTGCTCAGCTTGATGCCGCCGGCAATTGCCGTCTTCGCCTGTTTGACAACGCCCTTGATCGCCTGCAAATCAGCAAAAGAATTTTTGCCCTCAGCCTGATGGTCATAACCGGAGTGAACGCAGACATAATCTACACCAAGTGCGTCTACCTCTGCGGCCCGGCCGGCAATATCCTTCACGTTGATCAGGTCGACCAGAATCTCACGTCCGCTTTTTTTCGCTTCCTCAACTGCGCCTTTAATAGTGGAGTCATCAGACACGCCAAGTACAGTCACGATGTCTGCTCCCGCTTCAGCCGCCTTCATGACCTCATAGCCGCCGGCATCCATGATTTTCAGATCCGCAAGCACAGTCAGTGCAGGAAAAGCGTCCTTAATCGCTCTAACTGCATGCAATCCCTCATTAATGACAATCGGTGTGCCGATTTCCACCACATCAATAAATTCTGCGACCTCCGAGACGATTTCCTTGGCTCCGGCGATATCGACAAGATCAAGCGCTAACTGCAATTTCATATATAAATGCTCCTTTTCAATATATTTTTGTAAGTGCTGCACTAAGTGTAAGTTCATGCATCCCAAAAAGGAAGTAGGCACTTTCCCGTATTGTAGTTACCCGGAGGATACTATTGGACTCTATATGGCTCCGAAGAGTGGCAGCTCTGAAAGAAAAACGTATAAATTTTTCACTATTTTCGTAAAAATACTGCAATTTCATAAAAGCTGTGCTAACATACACTGGATTCGAAATAAGCTTAATGACCAGCAATCATTCAAAGAGGTGCATAGATGAAAGAAACGAAAGCGCAAGAGTTCAATCTGATGAAGCTGACCTGGCCGATATTCCTGGAATTATTCCTCTTCATGCTGATGGGCAGCGTGGATACGTTCATGATCAGCTCGGTATCAGACGATGCCGTTTCCGGTGTCGGGGCAGCGAATCAGATTATTGCTATGGCTATACTTGTCCTCAGTGTAATCGGCAATGGTGCGGCTATCGTCGTCTCCCAGTATCTCGGCTCCAGAAAGCCCCAGGAAGCGGCCAATGTAACTGGTAATGCCATCACGCTGAATCTGGCGGTAGGACTTGTCCTCAGCACAATACTGCTGCTGTTCGGCGGCAATCTGCTTGCTGCCCTGAATGTAACCGGTGATATCCTCGTGCATGCCAAAGTGTATATGAATATCGTCGGAGGCGGGATCTTCCTGCAGGCACTGCTTAATGCCCTGGCAACTACCATCCGTACACACGGCTTCACCAAGCAGACGATGATGGTCTCCCTGCTAATGAATGTGATCCATGTGGTCGGCAACTACCTCCTGATCTTCGGACATTTCGGCTTGCCTGCACTCGGTGTGCAAGGAGCTGCAATCTCTACAGTAACAAGCCGGCTGATCTGCCTGGTGCTATTCTTCCTGCTGCTCTACCGGATTATGGACGTAAAGGTCAAATGGGCCTATTACACCCGCCTGTCCAAAAAGTATGTGCTGCAAATTCTCAAAATCGGCATTCCGTCCGCTTTTGAATCGATTACCTACCAGTCCTGCCAGCTTGTATTTACTCTGTACATTACTTACCTTGGTGCTGAAGCCATGGCTACTCGCCAATATGCCCTTAATATCTCCAGTTATATTTTCCTGTTCAGCGTGGCGGTGTCGATGGGAACTTCCATTATTGTCGGCCATCTTGTCGGTGCCAAACGGCCGCAGGAAGCCTACTCGCGGGTATTTACGAGTGTGAAATGGGCACTGCTCGTCACCATAATTATGGATGCTGTTGTCATTCTGTTCCGCGTCCCCCTGTTCGGACTGTTTACCGATAATGAGTCGATTATTATGATGGGTGCGCAGGTGATTCTGCTCAGCTTCTTCCTGGAGACGGGCCGCACCTGCAATCTTGTGATCATCAACTCCCTGCGGGCCTCGGGCGATGCCAAGTTCCCGGTATACATGGGCCTGATCTCGATGGTGTGCATGAGCCTGCCGCTCGGTTATGTGCTGGTGTTCCAGCTTCACCTTGGCCTCGCCGGCGTATGGATCGCCACTGCCTTTGACGAATGGGTGAGGGCTGTTATTATGTATTTCCGCTGGAAGAGCAGAGCCTGGGAGAAGCACGGTCTGATCCAGCACGACACCGAGGCGCAGCCGGTGAATTCTTCTACTGCCGCAGCGCATTAAATTTGTACACCAAAACCAAAAAGCGGCCCGCCAAGGTCTATAGACCTGGCGGACCGCTTTTTTACTCTATAACAATGTCTATAAGCACCGGGCTGTCCACCTTCAAATGCCCTTCTCAGCAGCTTCCTTATGCTTAGTAGCGAATTCTTCGGGGGTCACCGCTTTGGCGAACAGTGCCTGGATCATGTCCAGATGGACCTGGGCGGCACCCGGCTTCATCTGCACATCGGCGAACAAAGTAATGCTGCTGGCATTATTCAGTTCATTGAGCAGATCCACGTAGAGCTGGGGCAGATTGCTGTTCGCCGTATCCACCTTAGTTGCCGGTATCACGCCGGCAGTAGTCACGGAATCCTCGCCCCACTTCGATACGAAGTATTCCACGAATGCCTTGGCCTCTTCCTTCACCTTGGACGCTTCGGAAATGAACAGCCCGACACCGGGACCGCCAACCCAGCTGTTAATATTACCTTTGCCGCCAGCGACAGTCGGGAATTTGAAGAAGCCGACCTTGTCCTTGAACTCCTGCGGAATATCCGGGTTGGTCGTGAAATTCGGCAGCTCCCAGGTTCCCGTCAGGTACAGGGCCGCCTTTTCGTTTACAAATTCGGACTTGCCTTCATCGTTGGACAAGCCGTTAAAGCCTTTGTTGAAGGCGTCCATATCAACCAGCGTCTGCACTTCGGCAGCCGCCTGGATCAGACCCGGATCTTCGAAGGAGCCTGTCCCATTGGTGGCCTTCTTAAGCGTATCGCTGCCGGCAATCCGGTCAGCCAGATACATGTACCACAGGGATCCTGTCCAGCGGTCCTTGTTCCCGAGCGCAATCGGGGCTATGCCGTTATCGGCCAGTGTTTGTATAACCTGCTTCAATTGTTCATAGGTGGCCGGAACCTTTAAATTATATTTTGCAAAAATATCCTTGTTGTAGTAGATCGGTGAGATGTTCAGCTCGATGGGCAATGCATAGGTTTTGCCGCCCACCATGTAAGCTTCCGTCGTACCGGCAACAAATTTATCCTTCAGCCGGTCACCGCTCAGAATATCATCCAGCGGGGCGAACAATCCGCCTTTGACATAAGGCTCCATGAAGCCCGCCGCCCAAGTAATTCCTACATCCGGAAGCTCGTTGGAAGCAGAGAGCACCTTGAGCTTATTCTTATACTGTTCATTCTCGAGCACCTCCTGTTTAACGGTAATGTTCGGATGCTCGTTCTCGTATTCATCTATAATCTGCTCTACCAGCTTATTCTGCTGTGCCGAGCTGGCCGCCGGCCATAAGTGCATCATAGTGAGCGTGACATTTGGTTCAGGAGCGCCATTGACTGTATCCTTACTTCCGTTATTGCTCTTACCGCCGCAGCCAGCAAGCACGAGCGCAAGCAGGAGACACCAAATCAGGCCTATAGTCAACTTGTCCCTTGGCATTGCTATAACCTCCATTGTTTTCGGCTGCGCCAACTGTAACCGTTATCAAGTAAATTCTAGCATTCTGCTTGGAGGCTTATAAGACCAAATATATTGGCAAAACTTCCACTTTTATTGGATTTCCGTCTGATTGTCCTCTATGTGCTGGTTCCGGTAACGGCTCGGACTGATGCCCTCCAGGGACTTAAACACCTTGATAAAATACTTGTCCGTCTTATAGCCTACACGTTCACCGATCTCGCCGATGGACAGCCGTGACTGCAGCAGCATCTCTTTAGCCCGCTGAATCCTCAGGCGTGACAGATATTCACTGAAGGGCACCCCGGCCTGTTCCTTGAACAGGACACTGAAGTAGCTGGCATTCAGGTGAATGCGCGCGGCAACCTCAGCCATCGTCAGCTGCTCCTGCAGATGCTGCTCCACATAAGTGATCGCCTCCCTTACCGGCTCCCCCATTCCGCTTCCGTCCGGATCAATCTGGAACAGCTTCGGATCGACGAGCTTCTCCAGCTTCTCGCGCCGCTGCACCTCTTCCTCCTGCTTCAGCGCAGCCTCCACCACCTGAAGCAGCTCTGCCTTATCCAGAGGCTTCAGCAGATAGTTAAAAGCCCCAAGCCGCATGGCCTGCTGCACATAATCAAACTCGGCATACCCTGAAATCACGATAACGACCGGCTGGCGGGGGCGCTCCTTCAGTGAGCGGATTAGATCAATTCCGCTGACCTCCGGCATCCGCACATCTGTGATCAGCAGATGCACCTGCTCGTGCAGCAGCCGCTCACGGGCCTCAACTCCGTTATCGGCCGTTTCCACCACGTATCTGCCACCGGCCCATACCTCCAGTGTCTGCTTAATGCCCTGCCGCGTCCGCGGCTCATCATCCACGATCAGAATTTTTTTGCTGCCCAGGCTCATACATATCTCCCCCATGATTCGGTATTTCAAAAGTAATAACCGTCCCTGCAGACGGCTCACTGCCGATAACCAGCCCTTCATGCTCTGCATCTTTCCCGCCATAATAAAGCTTAAGCCGCCGCTGGACATTTACAAGACCTACCCCTGTCCCCTTGGAGGAAATAGACGGGCCGCCCTCCAGTGCACTGCGAAGTGCACTTAACCTCTCTGCATCCATCCCGGGCCCATTGTCGGACACTGTAACCCGGGTCCATCCTGACCGCCCGGAAGGCGTAATCACGATACTGACAGTACCGCTGCCGACGCGGCTCTCCACCCCATGCAGAATGGCATTTTCGACAATCGGCTGAATCAGCAGCTTCGGTACCGGTACAGCAGCTTCCGGCTGTTCCAGTTCAATCGTCCAGGTCAGCCGCTCGCCCATACGCATCTCCATAATCTGCAGATACCGCCGCACCTGCTCCAGCTCTTCCCCGAGCGTAACCCATTCATCCATATTCGGACTTCCGATAATATAGCGGAACAACCGCGACATGACAACTACCAGCCCTGCCAGCTCTTCTTCCCCCTTCTCCTCCAGCGACCAATTGAACGCCTCCAGGGTATTGAACAAAAAATGGGGATTGATCTGCGCCTGCAGTGCCTTCAGCTCCGTACGGCTTTGCAGCATTTCTTTTTCATAGACTACCCGGATCAGATCATTCATATTTGCAATCATTCCGTTGTACGTGTTGTTCAGCTCCCGGAGCTCCATCGTGGAGACCGGCTCCGGATTAGGGGTCAGCACCCCAAGCCTCGTCTTGCGCATCGCCCGGATCAGATGAATTATCGGTCTGGTAATCATCGTAGAGAGCAGGAACGAGAGTGACAGAAACAACAGCGTTCCAATTCCGCCGGAGAACAGCAGCACTGTCCGGAGTACGGAGATGCCTTTAGTAACATAGCTGACAGGTGTAAGCACCAATAGCGTCCAGTTTGCCTTGTCCGAACGCTGCTTGACCTGCACATACTCCTTGCCCCGGAAGCTCACGGTCTGATCGTCAGTCCAAAGGAGCGGCAGGAGATTGGGCTCCGGCTTTTCACTGCTGCCAAGCAGATGCCCCTCATCACTGACCAGCAGAATCGATTCTCCGCTGTCACTGCCGGATAGCGGATCATTCAGCTGAAAGTAGCTGCGCTGGATTTTGGCCATCAGGTAGCCGCCCCGCGAGAACCAGCGGTCCATCAGACTGACCTGACGGATCGCCAGCAGACTCTGGTCATCATTCGGATCGACGCCGATCCAGACCAGCCGTCCTTTCTGAGTGTTGGCTTCAGCGATATAACGATTGTCGATCCGGGTGCTGAGAGTGCCGTCTTTAATCGGGAACAGCAGCCGGTAATCGGCAGTATACAGCTCCAGCGAGCCGACACTCGGCATGTAGGCCTGATAGCTGGATACGATCTGCAGCAGCGATTGGCGCTGGTTGAAGGACACCTCTTGACCGTTAAGCTCTTCCAGCAGCAGCTGCTGGACCGTCGGGTGATTGGCCACCTGCTCCATCAGGCTGTCTATCTGGCCGATCAGCGCATCCAGCCTGCCGTTAGCCTGAACTGCAGTCTGCTGGATGTGCCGTTCAGCATTATCTTTAAGCAGCGAAGAAACTCTGTCATACACGAACGCACCTGAAACTGCGATAATAACCAGCATGACACCTAGAAATCCTAGGAATATTTGATTACGCAGTGTATTCATTTCTCTAAATCTGCTGAACACATAGCCTCCCCCTCACTGACAGCGTTTCCAACTCTATTCTTAATTTTACTTCACCGGAGTCTATTTTTCTAACCCTTTCAGGTCTTCATTTCACGGATCTGAGGAACCCTCTTAGAAAATCTCTTCCATCCCTTTGTTTGTATCTTTTTTCTTAAAATTAAAAAAAATATAAAAAAGGAATAAAATGGTTGTATAATGTTTAAAAAATAATATAATTAAGTCCTGGGTAAGAGTACAACAAATATGATTATCATTAAGCTTAGTGAAGATAGATGGACTTTGTCAGAGCCGGGTAAGAAATAGAAAAAGTAGTGAACCTCATCTTCATGTCCATACTACAAGACATGACAACAAGAATGATTATTTCAACCAGACTTCGGTGCCAATTACTTTCGATGGTAGTTATTTAAAGAGAAATGATGTACTGCTCGATCAAACCCTTATTTTTCGTTGAACCATGAATTCTGCTTCGAAAGGTGGTTGGAGAAGTTGTTTCTCAAGCTCTCCTATTTCTGGAGTACAGTGTTGCGTGTTGTAGCTTTTGCGGCAGGCATAGCTAACCCTTATTTCAATACCCCATTGAAAATCGTCGTGTTTATTCTGGTTTGTATTACGGGTATATTGGACTCAAATTCAGAGGAGCATCGGCCAAAATGGCTTAATTCCCCTGTCGCTTTTATTTTAGGTCTGCTTATTAGCTATATCATATATCCTTTTCTGAAATAAACTATGCAGTTAGTTGGACAATCGACTTAATCACGAAAATTATAAAATGCGGAAAGAGTAAAGCGATTGTAATTTAACGCAGGAAAACAGAACTTACCTCGATCCACCTGGGCACCTCTATGGTAAGTTCTTGAAATACAGGGGTTCTTCCTTCTTTCTTGATTCTACTTCACCGGAGTCTATTTTCTAACCTTTCAGGTTTTTCAATTCAGAGATTCAGGACTATGTTCTGCCACAGTGAAATTGTCAACCGCCATAGCAAAAAGCCCGTTCCTCAGAGGGAACCGGCGGGTCTGCTTCAAGCTGCTTATCGGATCGAAATCCCTTTTTTCATTTCCTTCATCTCATGATTCGTGTTCACGAGCATGGGCAGGATCTTCATGCTTCGGGTCATCGGCGAATTGCACTGCCAGCAGGTAGGTACGTATTGAAACGCGAAATTGTCACGCATCCATCCGGTGCAGCCCTCTTTGGTGCAGGACCAAATGGCAGTATCCTCCTGTGGAAGATCCTCCAGTGCTTTTTTACGAAAATACATAAGTACCCCTCCCTCTAGTTCAAATCTGACGATTGGTATAACCTCTACAGGAACTTAGGACAGGCGGCGCTCTCTACATAAAAAAAGCTGCCCTCAACTGATGTTAAGGGCAGCTTAGTTTTCATACTACAGTTTTACAACGTTTTCGGCTTGTGGTCCACGAGCGCCTTGAGTTACGTTGAACTCAACGCGTTGGCCTTCGTCCAAAGACTTGAAGCCTTCGCCAGTGATTGCGGAGAAGTGTACGAATACGTCGCTTCCACCTTCAACCTCGATAAAACCGAAACCTTTGTCTGCATTGAACCATTTAACTGTACCTGTTTGCATTTGTATTACCTCCAATAGATTATTTAACACATGTCCTTTTATTCCTACGTATTGTACGAACAAATAAAAATTCACACATTGGAAAAGGATTCATACGCACAAATGATAACCTTTTACAATATGTGAATTAAGGGTTAAATTTATGATTAATTTCATTGTAGCACACTAAATGACCGAAAGCAAAGAATTTAAGAAATTAATTTCAGGGAACCCAGATAGACTGGAGCGGTTTATGCTCCCTTATAGATCATAAACCGCTTCGCAGCAGGCCTTAATCAATATATCCGGCCAGGCCCTTATCCATCAGATAATCCATTTCCGCATCGAGAATGGTTTCCACTGTCAGCTCGTCCAGCTTCACATCACGCTGGCCTGTCACATAATCAACCAGATCATCATTATCAATATCAACTTCGCCTTTGCTGTCCGCTTTGGCATTGTTGATGAAGGTCTGCTCATGCTTCAGGACCCGCTTAATCAGCTCGGGATCCACCTTAGTCTTTGCAGCCAATACGGCCAGCAGCTCCTGCTCGTTTACTTTATCGCTCATAATTGTTATTCACTCCTCTCCCGTTATTGCACAACTATTGTAGCATAGGTCCGGCCTGTACCACTCTTCCTACATCATCTCCACCACGGAGACGATGGATACGTCTCGGCACCCACATGGACCGGCTCGCCGATTCTCGGTGTAGCCAGCCGCAAGCCATGCTCTTTCGCCGCACGCAGCACCCGCTCCACTGGATCAGTCCAGTCATGCATGGCTAATGTAAAGGCTCCCCAATGAATCGGGATCATCAGCTTGCCCTGCAGATCAATCTGGGCCTGGACCGTCTGTTCCGGCATCATATGAATATCTGACCAGCGCAGGTCATACTGCCCGCATTCCATCAGCGTCAGATCAAACGGGCCGTATTTCTGCCCGATTTCTGCAAAATGCGGCCCATAGCCGCTATCCCCGCTGAAGAAGATCTTGGCATTCGCTCCCTGGATGATCCAGGAGCACCACAGCGTGGTGTTACGGTCCAGCAGGCTGCGTCCCGAGAAATGCCGCGCGGGTGCGCTTGTGAGCGTCAATCCGGCTAAGGTGATTTCATCCCACCAGTCAAACTCACGGATACGTTCCCCGCTGATGCCCCACCGCTTCAAGTGGGCACCGACACCAAGCGGCACGATGAACATGGAGGCT
Source organism: Paenibacillus tianjinensis (assembly GCF_017086365.1). NCBI lineage: Bacteria > Bacillati > Bacillota > Bacilli > Caryophanales > Paenibacillaceae > Paenibacillus > Paenibacillus tianjinensis. The sequence goes on from NZ_CP070969.1 coordinate 6,034,689, forward strand.
TTTTGCTGCAGCTGTCTGATCGTTCCATAATCGAGATGGTCATAATGATCATGAGAGAGCAGCACGGCATCAATAGGCGGAAGATCGGCCAGCTCTATCGGCAGCTGCCTGCTGTAGCGCTTGCCTCCTATGGCTGGAAAGGGGGAAGGCGTACGCCCTAGCATCGGATCCAGAAACAGGGTGACTCCTTCGATCTCCAGCAATACTGCCGAATGTCCGAACCAGGTCGCCTTAGTTTCCCTGTTCTGCTGAATAGAACCGGTAAGCAGCGGCTGGGGCAGCAGCGGTGTTTTAGGCCTGGAGTTCGGATTGCCTTTGACAAAATCCTTCAGGATCGAAAGGCCGCCTCCCCGGGGGTTCTCTATTCCGGCCACCGGAAAGGGATAAACGAATTTGCCCTGCTGGTATTGGGGCGAGCGGCTAATCGCCGCCCGCTCTGCCTTGGAGGCCCGTGCGCCAAATGCGGGGTATAAGGTCATTACGAAATAAACAGCGGCAATCAGCGCCAGGATCACCGCCGCAATAAGAATAAAGGTCATACAGTCGTCCTTCTCTCCTGCCAAATTAAGATCATGGACATATTATAAGGCGCTGTACAGGGCCGGGCAAACTTTCTGCCTGTCCCCTACGACTAAAGGTTCCAGCCGGGGATTTGCCGCAAGTCCCCATCCCAGATCTGCACCGTGCTGTTAACCGGAACACCCCGGGGTGACGAGGCTGTCTGAATATAGCAGGAAGCAATCCCGACTGCATTTGCACCGGCGATGTCTGTGCGCGGATCATTGCCGATCATGATCGCCGAGTCCAGATTTGCGCCGTAAGTTTCCGTCAAATAGCGGTAGAATAACGGATCGGGCTTGCTCACACCGGCCTCTGAAGAAATGGCGATCCCGTCAAATAAATGCAGGATGCCCAGCATGGTCAGCTCTGCCTCAATGAAGGTCTTCTGGCCGTTGGAGAGCAGGAAGACCTTTTTGCCGCCGCTTCTTAACCGGCCGAGAATCTCAGCCACACCGTCATACAGGGAAATATGAATCATGGATAAGGTCCGCAGCCACCTAACTGTTTCATGGAGCCAGGCCTGTCCGGGTTCACCGCCCAGATCACGGGCCACTTCCCGGAACACCTCTTCCATTACGAAATCAGGAAACTGGCAGTGGCGGGCAGCAGCCTCCAGCTGCCGGTCCCGTTCGGCGAGGAACCGCCTCTGCAGCTCTTCCCCTGTAATATTCAGACCATGATAACTGAAATGCAGCGACAGACGTTCCCAGACCTCAGCCTGCTCTTCATCCGTCTCAATATCGATCAGCGTACCGTACAAATCGAAGATATACGTATCATACATTCATTTTCCCTCCCCATTCTTGACGAATCCTTTGTAAATATTTTCATACTACTATAGTTATTTCAGTATATTCAATGGCTGTGACTACAGAAAATGTTTTAAGACACCAGTCACTGTTGTCTAAAAACCCCTTGAATTCATAACAGTGTTAGCGATGGAACTTCATAACTTCAAGTTCAAACTAAATAAAGCGATTGCCAAAGGGACAATGCTAGTAATCAACCAATACTCAACTATTCTGAACCATAGAACACAAGAAAAAGGCCGCTTCGCTTTGGATGCTTGTAGTCTTACAAACACTTGAAACGAGTGGCCTCTTATAACATATTATTCCGATATCAAGCGTTGCCGATAATAATTAATCCAAAGCCCTATATATTTAATCTTTTTTAGCATGTTCATCCAAAGTGCGTTGGAAATAACTTTACTCCAACAGACTTAAGATTTTGTTTTCTAATTCTGATGAGTCAACCCGTGTACCATTTACGATAAAAGAAGGGGTTCCATAGATCCCGTTTGCAGCCGAAATTTTAAAGTCCTTTTTCACGTTTAATAAATAGTTATGATCCTTTAGGTCTTTTTTAAACAGATCAAAATCAATGGCATCGATATTATTCCTCGCAAACTTCAAGATAAACTTTTCAGTTGCCCATATAGTTTTTTCTTTACCTTGAGATTGATATAACTTGGTTTTAAAATCCCAAAATGCTTCAGGATTCTGATTATAAACGGTCTCAGCTGCTACAGCCGCCTCTATGGAGTCCGGTCCAAGGAAAGGAAAATTGATAAAATAAAATTGCACCTTACCTGAATCAATGAATTTCTGTTTAAACTTAGGGAAGCTCGAAAGTTCCCATTGTTTACAAGCAGGACATTTAAAATCAGCAAATTCAATCACTTTTATTGGAGCATTTGTATCTCCGATATAGGGTTGAGTTGAAAGCTGAAAATCGCCAACAGTTATATTTATTTTACCCGAAGCATCCATTAATGCTGGTAATTTCTCCAGTTCGCTTTCTTTATCATTGATTAGAATCAAAAGTATAGAACAAATGGTTAGAAAAAACAAAACTCCTAGTATTGCCACTTTCTTCTTCACCTGACACCCCACTCAGTAATTTTTATAATAAGGAACATGAGCTGCAGACTTAAGAATATTAATTATTGATATTTAAAATAACGTATAAACACATATTGAGGCGTATCGACTTGCAATTTTTTTTGATCTAACCTTCCAACAGGCAGGAAATAGGAATATGTTTTATTAGGTTCAAGATTTTCAATTAACCGAATACCAGAACGATCGCTATTTGTTATCCCATTTATCCCTTCTTCAATAAAACTATCAGGAGAAATATAGACTAGTAGGTGATCTTGGATTTCCCTATTAGTGTACGTATTTTTTGAAATATTTTTAAATGTGATTTTCAGCTGTTCTTCGCCTTCGTTTGTACCGTATCCAATTTCAATCGGTACAATTTGCGGATCAAAAGAGGCTACTTTATGCTCCTCATTATTCATCCGTTCTAATGGCCCTTTTTGAAAAAATTGTTCCCCGTCCATCGACAGTACTTTGCTATTAGCATCCCATATCAAGGAAACCCCCAAGCCTTCAGCAATCCATTTAGCGGGTACCAAAACAGTACCATTTTTATTTATCATGGATGTATCAGAATTTATCTTTTTATTATTAATAGTTGCTCCTTTTTCATTAAGAGCAGCACTTAATTTGAAGTTTTCAGCTTCAATCTGAACAACTTTTGTCTTTTGGTCCCAAGTGATCCTTCCATTTATTGCATCAGAAATAACCCTTAATGGAATCAGCGTTCTGTAGTTGGCATCAACGTAAGGCATTTCTCCCTTGGAGTAAATTAGATACGCATCATTTAGTTTTAATAAGAGTCCATTCTTGCCCAATGAATTTGCTGATACAGATGATGCCGATAACATTATGGTTAGTAAAGCCAGCGTAAAGCAGAGCATTTTTTTCATAAGTTAACCTCCCCATATTATATATCTACTATCATGACTATAATGCGTATAAAAATGTTGCACCCAAATTCTCGGGTGCAACATTTTTTAATAAATTACAAAGTGCCGGTCTTCACTCTTATTACCTCTTGAGCCCAAGAGGTCCACTCTACCAAAATATTTGATGTCTTGTATCCGCAGCCAGACGAGGTTGTAGAAGCATTCATTAGTTGTTCACTACCAGAAACAGTCCCGACCTTTACGTTATTCCATTGGACATTATTCATATAGCTTCCTGTGGTTAAATCTTCATGTTTGTACAATTGAGCAATTGAAGTGATTCGCTTTACCTGCATTAATGATCCAGATGTTGTGAATCCCTTAGTTGCACTAACATTCCATACCATTGTCGCGGTTAGTGCACTACCATCTTTCGCGGTACCACTTACAGACAATGCGGCTTGATTATTGGCTGGAATATAGAATTTCATAAAAGCATTTGTCCCCATTTTAAAATTTGCTGGGCTTCCAGATATTACACTCCCCATATCTAACGATGTCATTGCCCACGTTTCCTCCGTTGCATACATCGGATCAACACCATCACCATAATTGAACTGTAAACCTGCATCAACCTGGTGCACAACCGATCCAACCGTATTTAGAGCACCAACATATATATAAGCCGTATCTCCTGTAGTAGTTTGCTTACCATCTACGGTTATACTTTTAGGGCTCATAACCATTTCTGTACCTTTTGCAGGAAGGTACAGATCCGCAGTGATACGTGATTTGCCAGTGGTTGAGACTACTTTGCGGAATGGACCAGAATCTGCACTGTTACATGGTGTTGTTGGGTTCGCAAAAGAAGCAACAGAGAACGTTGCGTCTAGCCCAATCTTCTCACACTCCAACGCAGAAACACTTTGAGCATTTTCTTTATAATTAACATCGTGTTTTAAATTACCATCGGAACCAATTATATCCTTGTATTTGGCCTTATATTCATTAAGCTTCTCTGTTCGATTCGCAGTAAAGTAACCGGTATTCTCATCGATATAAAATACATTCTCTCTATCTTCTTTATCCAGGTTCTGCATGACTTCTCTTAGTATTTTCTGATCCTTCTGTGGAAGCTTAGGATCAATGTAACCAAAATCAACCTTATTGGAGATATCGTTGCTACTGCTTTCTGCACTAACTACATTTAACGGAATAGCTAAGACTAATACAAATAATAAGTAAAGTAAACCTTTTTTCAACATGAATTTGGCTCCTTTAAATTTGTTTGTTTATATGAATGCTGGCCAGCAATGCATAGCATCATAGAATTGTACTTGACGTATAGTAGATTAAAATTATATTTTTATTCATTTAAGTATTTATTTGGAAAAGTTCTTGCCGGGTTTATTTTATATGAATAATTTTTCTAAAGTGATGACATTCGTCACATTAAATTGGAATAAATTACTTTATTTGGTTTACTAAATAAAAGAGATATTGCAACAAAATCCAGCTCCCCGGCGTTTAGTAAACGACACACACCTGACAAACTCACTAAAGGAGCTTACACACATGAGACCATCCCTGAAAACAAGCGCAGTCCTCCTAACCTTATCCCTGGCCCTTTCTACCGGAGCCGTTTCCGCCGCTCCTATGGTCACTTCATTGAATGCGGGCACAGCGCCGCAGGCAGCCAGCAGTTCTGCCGCTAAGACATTCACTATTGAGCTGAACGGCTCGGCCATTTCCGGGAACGGCTTCCAGCCTTCCGGTGCCAACGAGCCTCTGATTCCGCTACGCATCGTCGCAGAGGCCCTGGGCTTCACTGTCACCTGGAATACAGCTACCAAAGCCGTTGATTTGAACAAAGGAAATATCTTTACAACGGTTAAGAGCGGTGAGAACCGTTATGCCGTCAACAAAATGAACACTACACTCAGCACAGCCCCGCTGACGAAGGAGAACAAGCTGTATGTGCCGGCTTCTTTTGTAAGTAAGGTGCTGCGCCAGACCATTTCCGTGGAGGGACAGCAAATCGTGATTGCCCCGGCCGTAGAACATATGAAGGAGAGCGGCGTCATCACCGCCATCAACACTGACGGGAAATATCCATCCGTGCAGATTAAAGGTACTGGCACATCCGGCATCGTACTCAATGTAGGCGAAGATACCCTCTTCCAGATGGCTGACGGTACCAATCTGACACTGGCTGACCTGCAAATCGGTATGACCGTTGAAGCAGAACATGCCATGTTCTCAACTAGAAGCCTTCCGCCGCAGACACCAGTTTATCAGATAACGGTGCAGGACACTGAGAAACCAGCCATGCTGCTCGGTACGGAAGGGACTATTGAGAGTGTAACCACCTCCGAAGACGGCACCCGCATGATCCGCATTAAGGGTACCGGCCTTAGCGAAACGTCACAAAGCGAGATTGTACTCCGCTTATCCGCCGATACTGCGCTGGTTAAGGAAACCGGAGAGGCAGTGGACGCCGCAGCCATCGTACAGGGTGCGAAGGTGATCGGCTTCTATGGCCCGATGCTGACCAAGAGCCTGCCGGCAATCGGAACAGCCTGGAAAGTGGTTGTTGTAACCACGCAGTCCTAAGAATAAAAAACGAACCTCTTTCCACACAGTAGGGATGTGGAAAAAGGTTCGTTTTTCATTTGCGGGCCTGCATCAGAACCGGCCGCCGTCCCAGCGTAACCCTGTTTTTGCCGGCGGTCTTGGATATATACAGGGCCTCGTCGGCCTCACGGTAAAAATCCTCAAAGGTTGCATCACAGCGCTCCGTGAACGCAATGCCGATGCTGACCGTAAGCCTGATATGAAGTCCGCCGTCCAGCCTGACGATATGTTTCTGCACCTCGGCACGAAAGGTCTCCGCTTCCCTGAGCGCGGCCTCTTCGCTGTCTGCAAAGAAGCATACAGCGAACTCCTCGCCTCCAATCCTGCCGGCGATTCCGTTATTCCCGTATAGCTTAAGTACCTTTTTGGAGAAATCGACCAGTGCCTGGTCTCCGGCCATATGACCGTATGTATCATTTATTAACTTGAAATCATCAATGTCAAACAGCAGCAGCGCCTTTCCTGACCCGTCCTGCATGGCATAGTTCTGCACCAGACGCATGAAGTGCCTCCGGTTATAGAGGCCGGTGAGATCATCTACAGTCGCCTGGTACAGCAGCTCGCGCTCATACCGCTTTTTCTCACTGAGATCACGGATCACGATGAGCATGCCTACAGCCTGCCCGTAATTGTTCTCGGTGGCGATCAGAGACAGCCCGTAACAGACGTCGGCCGTGCCGGGAACCTCAATTTCGAACTGCCCTTCAATCTGCTGGTAGTAATACACCGCCACTTCCCCGTACTGCTCCAGCAGCATGAAGATATTTTTACCCACCCATGAACTGACCTGCCGCTCTGCCAAGGCCGAGAGCATAAGCTCCCCCGCTTCGTTCACATCAATAATATTGTTGTAGCGGTCTGTCAGCACGATGCCATCCTTCATTTTCTCGACAATTTGCTTCTTCGCCCGGGGGTATAAGGAGAGCTCGGGATCCCTGAACAAAGAGAAATAGGCTATGATTACAGGCGGCAAATAGGTAAATGCGGTAAATCCGACAATGGTAATTTTGAGCAGCGGAAGTAAAAAGATAGAGGCGACTGGAATGAAGAGGCTGGCCAGCAGCAGCACATTCCATTTGAAATAATATTTCGATGAGCTCTGCAGGGAAACCGCAAGCAGAAAAACAGCGTACACACCAAAAAGCTGGTCATAGGCAATCAAGGCCATGTTCAGCACGGTCGGGTGCACTACGATTCCGCTCACGCCCACCACTGTATTCATGCCCACGCTGCTACGCATCAGATGATGGTAAGAGTCTGTAAAGATCAGCAGTATATCCAAAACTACCGGAATGCTAATCACTGCAAGCCGCCTGTTCAGCCCCGCCGAAGAACGCGATATGTAATCTTTGATAACAGCATAAGTAAATATGGTGCTGAGCAGCAGCGGGACCTGCTGAATGTTTCTAAACCACAGCTTGGCCTGAAAGGAAGCAGAGAGGATCTCTCCGGCCGTAGCCGCAAATATTACGCTGACCAGCAGCATTAAGATCCATAAATAGCGTCTTCCTGGTGTGTTATGATGCTTATAAGAGTTGACGCCCATGTAGAGACTTAGAACACTGCCCATAATTAAATAATAGGGATAACCCTGCATCCACGGCATGTCATATTTCTCCTATTTTTGTGATAGCTCTGCCTTATTATATCCTACTATTTTGCACAATTGAACCATTCAGAACAAATGTGTCCTATTTTGGAAGCAGAAATTGTCTATCCTATGCCAGATACACACGAAGACCCTACAGGCAGCCTGTAGAGTCTTCAAAAAGGTGAGAAGTGTTTATTTAGTTATGCCAGTTTCCAATTGCTAGGGGGCTTTTCCTGAAAACAACCGTCGCCACCCTCGGTTCCTTTTCCATTTCAGATAGTACATGGGTGAATCAACTACCTTTCGGAATACACATTACATGCCGTTCCATCCGTTAATTGATAATTTCCACTTCCCACCTGCTTATTATTACCCGCAAAATGCACCGCTAAAACAAAAAAAGAACACTGCGCCGTCATCACATGACTGCGCAAGTATCCCTTTTCTGCTGCCCGGATCCCTTATTTCTTCTGGGCCAACCGTTGTTTGAACTTGTCCACACGGCCGCCAGTTTCTGCATCTCTCTGTTTGCCTGTGTAGAAAGGGTGCGATGCGGAGCTTGCGTCCACACGGATCACCGGATACGAGTTACCGTCTTCCCATTCCATAGTTTCGCCGGATGACTTCGTGGATGAGCTCAAGAACTTGAAGCCCACGCTGGCATCCAGGAAAATGACCTGGTTCACTCTCGGATGTATTCCTTCTTTCATCGTGATAACCTCCTTCCCGAAAACATTGTCTATATTGATATGAAGCCATCTCTAGGTCTATTGATAACCAAGCTTTAGACGAAGGGAAATGCGTAAACCTTACGATTTTCCACACTTCTTCATCATACGCGCTCTCCTCCCGGGAGTCAACCTAAGCCCGATTTCAGGGAATTCGTATATTCTTTACCAATTAATCCATTCCTATTCACAGCAACAGCTACACATCATACTCCAGCTGCTTTTTAGCTTGAACAATGAAATCCAGCGGATTCTCGATTGTCTCGGCCTCATACTGCACAGCCCCAATCTTAAGCCCCAGATTTACCTTATATTTGCCGGTGAATTCATTATCATTCAATTCCTGGAGCTTGAATTTAATCCGTTCGATCACGATTTTGGCTCCCTCTCGGTCCGTGAAGAGCAGCAGCCCCCAGGTAGCGTCTTCCTTATCCAGCAAGTATAACGCATCATTGGTGCGGATGCTGGACTGGCTGAGCTGGGAGACGTCATAGATGGCCTCCGACAGCTGATCCTCTGGAATCAGCCGGCGGATCTCGCTCCAATATTTCACCTTGACGACAAGCAGCGTGAGCGGAATCCCGTAACGGGTAGAAATCCCCGTAAACAGGCTGGCATCCTTCTGAAAAGCAACACTGTTCCGCAGGTCGGTGTTCTCATCAACGGTAGCAAGAGTGGCCGTCGTCTTCTTCAGCCGTTCATTCTCGGCCTCCAGCTCCCGGGAGCTGGAGGTGAAGATCCACAGCACCACCGTAATCAGCGGAACCATGATCAGCCAGAAATACGTGCTGATGCCGATCGTCTCTCCCCGCGACACGGTCTGATACACGATGAAGAATCCATACCCGAAGATAAAGGCGAGGTTAAGCACCAGGCCGGCAGTCACCGTGGTGAAATAGGTTACAAGCGCCAGAATAAACGCGATATTCAGAATGATAATATTCTGGATATAATCATTCCCCGAACCGGCGATAAACACAATACAGATGAACACCAGCACAAGAAAGCCAAGGAACCCCAGATCGGAGACCAGACTGCTGCGGTTACGTCTCATGTTTATCACCACGTTTCTTCATATGTTTGCGGAGCAGCAGAAGCAGCGCTACAATAACCAGGGCAACCACAAGCACCACGGCAATGACAAAACCAAGCACATCGCTGCGTTCCACGATTTGCGATATTGCGGAGTCAGACTTTGCCCCCGTAACCGTCTTGAACCGGTACGCGCTGACGTTTCCGTCCTTGTCCGCCACCACACCGTCACCATAGACCTTCCACTTGTCCTTTTCGCTGGCGATCAGCTTGGAAGCCAGGTAATAATCCCCCGAGTTCACCGCTGTTACCGCCATAAGCCCGCGGCCGCTTTCGTAGGGGGAATCCACCAGCTGCAAAGTTCCAATCGCTGCACCGTACTGCTCTTCAAGGCTCATTTTCTCATTGGAAACCAGCGTTGCTCCGTCCTTGCTGTACCTGAAATACAGCTTGTCATTGCTATCCCGGATGACCTTATTGTTCTTATAGGAACCAATGGCCAGAATATTGTTGTTCTTCAGGTTGTCCGCACTGACCTCATCCGTGTAATAATGAATGTCTCCGGTATTCCCGCTCGTATATTGACCCAGCAGATTAAAGACATTTGCCAGACTCTGATACGTATAGTCATCCATCTCCTGCGGCAGAACTACGGCAACATGGTTGTAGATTCCGTCACGCAGGAACGGATACGGGTAATTGTTAAACAGCAGGTCCGTACGGTCTTTAGTATTCAGATGCAGCAGTGACTCCTTGCCGATATACGCCCAGGGCATCTGCTCCGTATTCGGCGTGCAGACTGCACTCTGCATTTCCAGATCAAAGGCTACCTTCACCGAAAAGTTCCCGGAAATCCCCAGGTTCTGCGGCACCGTCAAGGTCAGCGTGTCGCCATTCGCCAGCTCTTTCGTCAGCTTTTTGCTGCCGATCGGCGTATCATTGATGCTTACCGTAACAAGTGAGCGGGCAAAATCCAGATTCTCCGCATAGCGGAAATCGAGACTGATTTTCCCGGAATCGGCAATCGAGCGGTTGGACGGCAAAGAGACAAAATACGTCTGCTCCCGGTGGTTCGGCCCGGATAACTTATCTCCGGTCTCCGTGAGCGTCACATCCGAACTGATGACAGAAGCCGGCTCGTTCACCTCTGTAGCATCATCGATCACCTTCAAATCCCTATTCATCTGACTCATCAGCCCGGTGCTCGCAGCCATTCTTCCAGCCTTGATCAGCAGACTCTCGTCCTTCGAGGTTACTACCAGCGTAGGCCGGGTATCCTTGTTCACCAGCTGGATCAGCGCATGTGTGGTCAGATCCTCTGTCCCGCTGAGCAGCTGCTTCAGTTCACCCGGCACATGGTCGTACATGGCGACCAGCACCACCGCATTCTTGTCTTGCACGGAATCCTCCCGGTAAGGCAGCATTCCGATCGTCTTATCCGTCAGGGTATTCCCTTTAGCGAATCCCGACAGGGCATAAGTGGCCGACTCCAGCTCAGCACTGCTGGCATTCACCGGCACCGTCATAAGACTCTTATTGCTCTTTACGGTATCTATTCCGGAGAACCGTTCGCTGAAATCACGGATGCCCCCGGTCAGTGCTTTGGAAGTATAGGTCACAGCAATGCCGGAAGTATTGAAAAAGTGCAGCCAGTTATCGGACGAGTTGTCCACATAACATACCTGATTATCGTCCCCGGCCGTCTTGAGATCCCCCTGCAGGGTGAGTGTGTTGCTGTCTTCCTTCAGAAAACCTTTAGGCGCAGGAATACTCAACATCTGCTCCCCGTTATTGTCCGGAGAAGGACGGAACGAGTAGAAGGGAGTGCCGTTCAGCGACAGGGTTACACTGGACTGCTGGTCCTTCGTAATTTGCGAAATTTGGAAGTGCAGATTGATCGTCACACTGTCCACATTCCAGTAATCCATCACCGAAAAATACTGCTGCTGCGCCTCTCCGCCCGAGAGCGAAGTATCGCTGCCTGTAAAGGAGGTCTCATACGTCAGTTTGCCAGCTCCGGGAAGTGCAGCGGCGGCAGCGGCTGCCGGAAGCTGAATCAGGACAAGGGAGAGGCAGAGCGCCCATATCATCATCTGTTTTTTTATCATCTTCTGTATCTCCTGTATGTCTTATTTCTCTTCCTCCGGCCTTTAATAGCGCTCGGTTTTATACCATTTCGCTTCCCGTTTGAAGATGACATCCTTAAGGTAGTTGTACATTCCATAAGCGGCGACAACCATCCACAGCTGGCAGTACGAGACATACATCAGCAGAATGATCCAAAAGTTCGATAGGCTCATCTCGCCCTTCTCAGTGGTAAGCGTGACGAAGATCCCCACTACAAACAGCACAATGGCCAGCAGCCATAGAAAACTGCTTAGTCCGGCAATCGTCGTATGAACATATCCCATCGCATGCAGCACAAGCAGCAGATCGGAAGTGATCAGCGAGATTAGCAGCAGGAAATAGATCGACACGTAATATAGAATATCAAACCGGATTTTGGACGCCGTCCGGTCGAACAGCAGCGGCAGGTTTTTTACAATGACATAGACATTCCCCTTCGCCCAGCGGGTCCGCTGCTTGAACCAGACCTTCACGGTCTGCGGCTCCTGCTCCCAGGTCACCGACTTCGGCTGGAACTTGATCCGGTAGCCCATCATATAGATCCGGAAGCTGATTTCGGTATCCTCGGCAATCGCTTTGACGTCCCAGCCGCCGATGGCTTCAACAATCGACCTGCGCATAATAAAGTTCGTTCCGGGAATCGTGCACAGCTTGAACAGCTTCCACCGCCCTGCCTGCGCCATCCACTGAAAGGAGAGCGTCTCTATATTAATAAACCGTGTGAGCAGACTGGCATCACGATTGCGGGTTCTGAACTTGCCGATAACGGCGCCGAGGCTTGAATCTGACACAATCTCAGCAACCAGATATTTCAGTGCCGTCCGCTCCGGCGTATTATCGGCATCATAAATCGCAATCAGCTCGCCTCTGCTGCGGGCAAATCCGATGTTGAGCGCATTGGACTTTCCTTTGCCGCCAGTGACAGAATCGGTGTTGATGACCAGCAGGTTACGCTGCGGGTTCCGCTCCTGTATATTTCCCAGCAGCTGGGCGCTGTTATCCGAAGAGTTATCATTAATGACGATGATCTCATAACGGTCATGCGGGTAATCAAGCGCCAGCAGGGATTCCACGGTTTTGCTGATGACCACGCCCTCATTGTGTGCGGGAACCATGATGGTCACGAACGGATACTCGCCCTTAATCTCAGGGACACCCTCACTCTCCGTTTGAATGTAATACAAATATCCGGCTATAATCAGGGCCACATTCACCAGCAGCAGCGACCAGATACAGATCACCGCAATCACCATCAGCACGTCTGAGATCGTCATGTTGTTCTCCTTACGTAAAAATTGTTCATTTCAGGTATTTCTTCCGGTACAGCCTGTAGCCGACCGTGAGCAGTCCCCCGAAGAGCAGAAGCGCGACGGTAATCACTACGATGAAAAATTTGCTTTGCACACTGAACAATGTCTTGAAGCTTTTGAACTGCTCTTCTTTGTATTGATAATCACTGCTGACAATTTCCGGTACATAGTCAATATTGAGCGTGCTGCCGTTCACTTTAATAATGCCGTCCGCGGAGCTTACAGTGTTCGTATCCGTAGCTACCGTATGGCCAGCCTGCTTATAATCGGCAAAGGTAATCCATAAGTCGTCCACAGTCTGCAGCAGCAGCGTAAGTCCGGCCTCATCCTCCGGAAGATTCACTGTAACAGCGGCATCCATCGGCAGCCGCGGCATGGCCTTCCCCTCATGCTTCAGGCTCTGCAGGAACTCCGGCGTTATGCTGTACAGCGAGGAGGCAAAGCTTGCGGATACGTTGGTCTCTTCCATATGGATCACGTTCTCATCCGGAAACAGCACTACGGAGTCAAAAAAACCCATGCCTGCCGCAGCATATTCCTTGTCATAGGTCCAGAAGGCTTCCGCACCCATGCCGAGCGGCGCTATGCCGTTCTCGGCCAGCAGATCAATGAATCCGCTCATCTTGCCGCCGAGCGTATGGTCACTGCTGTTAATGGAGGGCATCAGGGCCGGAGCATTCACCAGAATGCTCCCGTTCTTCGCCTGCACCACCTTGAGCGCCTTCAAATACCGCTGCATGGCCGGAAAGTCCGTGTTGCTGAATACCGGCCGCACACTGGCGGTGAACGGTATTCCTGCCTCATACAGCCGGCCGGACAGTTCTTCCAGCAGCGCCAGATCTGAGAACGGATAAATTTCCTTAATCACCAGATAAGGTCCGGCCGCAGAAGCAGCCCCCAGCCAATCCTTCAGCACAGCAGCTGCCGCCAGCACACTAGCATTGCCTTTCTCCAGGTAAGGGATATAGGTGAAGGTCCCTGAACTAACAGCATACGGCACCTTGCGGCCGCTGCTCTTCAGGAACAGACTGCCATATTCCCGCTCTGCCTTACTGGAAGTAATATAAGGGACCTGCAGCAGCTTAAGAGCCTCTGAGCGGAACGCCCCGGCCGTAAGCGTTGCGCGCTCCTCCTCCGCAAGTCCGGTGGACAGCTGTAAGTTCTGCTCCAGCCTGGCCGGGGGTTGATAGCCAATATGCAAATATTGTCCGTTATACCGGTCTAAGTCTTCCATATACGGCTTATTCTGAGACAGCTTCAGATCAGGCGCATTGATAACGGTTATGACGCTTAAGAACGCCGTCATCATCCCCTGCTCATAGCGGTCCAGTGCGGCCACTGTGACCTGTACATGATATGCGGCAAGCTGGCGCTGCACTTCCCGCACATTGCCTTCCCGCGGGGTTCCCGCTGCCAGGCTGTCATACAGCAGCAGAACCTTGGGCTGCTGCACGGCGGACTGCGCTTCGGCGGCAGCGTGAACCGGGACAGCCGGCTGGACTAATGCAGCTATAATCAGCAGCAGCGCCATCAGCAGCATGAGCCGGGCAAGCTTATGCCGGCTCATGCGCTGACGCCCTCCTGCACATTCGGAATTTTGCCGGCTCTGTCCGCTGCCGGTTCGCGGCTGCCCGAGACTCTCCGCCCGACCACACCGGATACTGCCAGAAGCGAGACCAGATCAAACGCCAGGGTGAACAAAAATTCATGCTTCGAGATGTCCGCATCTCCCGCCCCGATGATGGAAACCAGAATCCCGGACAAACCTATCGCCATGCTGGCCACAATCAGCATCATCCGCTGCATACCCCTGGGATCCCGTGCCTTCAACGCTTTTACAAAGGAAGGCATATACAAACCGATGACCAGCACCATCCAGAGCAGAATGAACCCGAAGGTTTTGGGGGCCAGAATTCCCTTCAACAGACTATAGAGTGTAAAAAAGTGACTCTGGGCCCGAAATGCCTTACCCGCCGATTCCTCGTAATTGCCCATGGCCGCCGGCTTGATCGAAAAAGCGCTCCGGGCAGCCACATTGAGCATCGAGCTGAGCTGGCTTGGGTTCCTGACATAATATTTCAGGATAGAGACAAAACCGTATTTGCTGTAGAAATCCTTCTCCAGAAGCGGCGAATTCACATCGACCGTCCCGTATTGCTCATAGTAAATATTGCTTTTTAGGATCGCATACTGCCCATAGATCCCGAAGGATTCCAGCGAAGTCTCCGGATTGGCAGAATCCTGCAGTACGCCGCGGGTCATCGCATGATACTGGTTGATGTTTACGAATTCCTTGGAGATATTGAGATAGGTTCCAATTCCGGCAGCCAGCAGCAGAATCAGCGAGACCACCGTCAGACTGCGGAAAATCCGGTCTCTCCTTACCCACAAAAGCGAGATACCCAGCACCGATAAAATAATGCCTACAGGAGCATTCTGTTGTTTGGAGGTCGTCAGAATCAGACCGCTGATTACAAACAGCACCAGCAAAAAATAATCATTGTACCGCTTGCGGTACAGCAGCAGCCATGCGGCAAAGATGAACAACATCATGATCAGTACAAGGCTCTCACTGTAAAAAGAATTGAAATAAGCGGTGTATCCCGTATCGCCAAAAACAAAAACCGCCAGCACCGCCACGATCATCCCCTGCTTGCGGGTCATCCGGCACGTGATTGCTTCCACCAGCAAATAAATAGCGGCTACATACAGAATCGTATAGACGGCCGCCTGGAACCGGATATCGAACACCGTGCTGCTGAACAGCAGTTTATTCAGGCCTATAGCCAGCTTGATGAACAGAGACTGGGAAGAATCAAGGGTCGCCCCATTCTCGTTATAGTATTGATAGATTCCAAAATGCTTTACGAAATAGCCAAAATACTGGCTGTCATAACCCGGCTTGCTGAAATAGAGCCCATTGCTGTAAATATTGCGAAAAAAGTCGCCGTTATCAGCCATCCCGATATAAGGAGCCGTAAACAGGGCAACCACCGTAATCATCAGTACTCCGAAGGCCGCTATAAATGCAGGGGATGCTCGGAAACCGGCAAGCATGACGCCCTGCCGCAGGGTTGTTTTCACAGTGTTGTAGATCATGCGGATTCACCTTCGTTAATGTTCGTTTTTGGGCGGATAAGAATAGGCTAATAAAGCCATCAGATTGTCAAAAGAGTACGCCTGGCCGGTATTCGGATCACCAAACCCGCCGTACAGCGGACTTGCGGGATCGGTAATTCTGAACTCGTTCATCCGCTTGATACCTGCCTCATAGAGGGCATCATCACCGGCCTCCGCACCAATCATCGCCGTCAGCGCATAGATTGCTGTGGAGCGGACATCATTCGCCGGTTTTCCTTCACGGGTATATTGTCCGTACAGCGTACCTGCCTCGACCTGCTGCTTGATGAAGCGGATGCTCTCCGGACGCTGGCGGCCCACCTCTGCCAAATTCAGAATGCTCAGCAGCGATTCCACTGTATTGATATGTTCTGATCCGTATGCTCCGGACTTATAATCAAATCTCGTTTCATAGAAAGGAAATGAGTCTGACAGATAGCCCTGCTCAAGAATTCTGCTCATATTATCCAACAAAATATCTAAAGATTCGCTATCAATCGACAATTTTCGCAACACACTCAGATTAATATAACATAAAGTAATAAACCCGTTATTTTGTTGGTGTAAATTGTCATATAGGTCATACATGTTTCCGTCTTTAACATTACTAGAATAGAACCTCCTGGAATATTGCTCAGCTTCCGTTGTATACTGCTGATTCCCGAAAACCTCTCCCGCAGCAAATAAAGCACCGATCATCCGCAGGTCGTCCACCGCCGCATTAACCGCGTACTGCTTCTGCTGCTTCGGGCTGTACCGGTAGCTGAATCCGCCTTCCATGTCGAAGGTCTGTTTGCCGAGCACCCATTGCCGGGCAAAAAGCTGTGCATCACCGTTCCGGACAGCACTTAACATCATCAGGGAGGCTGACTCGCTTAATACCTCGTGACCTGTGGCGGCTTCTGCTGACTGATCCGTCTCCAGTAAATTGGTGTACACTCCAAAGGGGCCGGTAAGTTTCGTATTTATGAAAGTATATAGTTCCTGCTTTTCTTTTACATGCTCTTCTGACGGCTGTTCCGGTCCCGCTGATGAGCTGGGCGAGACTACTGCACTTGCTGTAGGTACCGGCTGCGCCCCATTACTGCAGGCGGCCAAGAAGGCAAGAGACATCAGACAAGCAAGAACTGTGCTGCGTCCTCTACCCAAATCATCACTCCTTTATGAAGGTCATATTTTGTCGATAACTATATTACGGTAATATTAGTCACAAAGTTGACTGTTTTATCGTTCATTTTGCGTCAAATTAATAAAATGATTCATTTTTCCTACTATTTTTTGTAAAAAAGCGGACTTATAACACAAATAGAGCTGCCTTCAGGTCGAAAACAACCCTGGGCAGCTCTATGGGTATGAAGAAAAAATTAGATCCTTCCGTTCCTATCCTTTGATTCTGCGGTAAGTTTCTTCATCGGTGACAATATACAAACGTGCACCGGCCGGGATCGGCTGGTCTAGCTTACGGTTAATCCCCATATCGCTATGGTCGGAAATTAGGGTAGCCCCCTGAAGGAGCAGATCCTGAAAAGCATCCCCGTAGGTTCGCCAGACTGGATTCCGCGGCACTTCATAGATGTCATCGCCATGCTGACGGCTGAGCAGCTGGCTGATTACCTCAGAATTCCCTTCCTGCAGTGCCGACCTCACGGCCAGCCTGGAGATGGCATCATGCGAAAGTACAAACTCATTCACATGAACATGCCGGAAATTCTTTATATTTTTCTCCTGCATAATCTCGACTGTAGTATGTACCTGCGGGGCGATCCGCTCAATGCTGGAGACGATCAGCAGCGATTTGCCGTCAATCAGCGAGGCTTCATCTATGCGGTTGTCGCCAAATACAATGGCCGCTCTTGCTTCCCTGATACCGGCCTTCAGCAGAATATCGTCGCTCGAGGCATCGCCGCTGATGAAATGCACCTGCTCCATCTGCTCCAGCGGATGCTGGCCTGTCTCATCAATGATGACAATCTGGCACTTCGGGTCATAACATAGAATCTCATCCACGGCCGCCTGCGTTTTCCGGCTCCAGTTAATCAGCAGCACATGATTTTCCCCGTGAAAGCTCAAGGTTCCAGCTCCTCTCCTTCTCTGTATCTCCCCCATGGCTTCAACAACTTTGCCGATAACCAAACTCAACAGACCGATGCCAAAAATGTATAAAAAAATAGTGAACAGCTTGCCGGAGAACGTCTTGGCAAAAAAGTCGCCATACCCGACGGTAGACATCGTAGTCATTACCCAGTAGAAGGCGTTGAACCAGTTATTAAAGGTACTAGGCTCCAGTGTATACGCAATGGTGGCGCTCAGAACAACAAAACAAAGAATCAGGAGTGCAATGGTCTTTTTTTTGAGCGCCATCAGCTTCCCTGATATCCTGAGGATAAAATGCATCCGCCCGCCCCTCTTCCCTAATAAAAGTGGTGCCCCGCACCGATGACACGTGCGGGGCAGCCCCAAAAGCCTAGATGATCAGACTGCTCACTGCAAAGGATGTTCCGATGAAGACGAGACAGAGCATTGTGCCCACCGCTACATTCCCCTTCTGCAGCTGTTCGGATATTCTGAAGCCAGGGGTAAACAGCTCAAATATCCAATACGCCGCGATCAGGCAGACATACCCTACAGCGAACCACAGCATCATGTGCCAGATCGATGTATTCGTATAGGCCGCTACCCCAAGGATAATCGCCGTAGCCAGGAATTTGCCGCCGAGCGCCAGAGCCACCGCCACATTGCCCTTCTTAATCTCGTCCATATCCTTAAATGGAGTCATCAGGGTAAAGACGACCATACCGAGCACTTGCAGCAGAATGATCGTTAAAACACTTACTACCAGATTAATAACTATCGTCATTTTGCCCACCCCCGAAATTTCGCATAAGCCGAATCATAATCGGCGAAATCATGCACTTCCTCCAGCACTACAGAAGCTGTCTTTGCTTTCTCCAGTGCCGTGTAGCGCTTATCGTCTATCGGCTGCTTGATCCGGTTGCCGGAGGGCAGCTCAAGCACGGCGAAGTTTCTCGTCTTCTCCTGGTACTTGGTCTTATATACCCCGACAAGGTCAACATCGGTGGTAATCGATACTTTCAGATTCTTCAGATCTTCCGCTGCCGCCTCTTGCGTCCCGTACGATTTGATCGTTGTCCAGGCGGACAGGCGGACCTCATTCTTCTGATCTGCATCTGTAGTCAACTCGGCATCCATAAACTGCAGCGTCCAAATCTTGTCACCCGTAGCATAATTGCCGTCATTGGGCAGAAGCTCATTATCAGGCAATACAGTCATGTCACTGCCGATCAAATCGCCCACTGTACTCTCCACTACCCGGTAATCCCAGGGTACACGCGATACGCTGGCCGTTGTTTCTGCTGAAGTCCCGGTATGAAATACGCTGTCTTCGTTGCTGGAGCATGCACTCAGCAGCACCGCAAGCAGCAGCATACCCAGAACAGCACTCAGCCGGATCCTCGCCTTTCCGTGGATCCGCTTCTCTCTCCGTTGGTTCCTATTCAAGCTCCCTCACTCCTAGCGCGATAAAATGACTGGCATTGCCTGTAATCGGCCCGCCTGCCCGCCCGAGCAGCCCGCAGGGCTTCCCGTTGATCACGAACATGCCGGTCAGCAGATGAAGCTCACCCTCCGCCGTTTGAATCCGGGCCAGTTGTGCCCGCTTCTGGTACACGGTCGGGAATAATACACTGCTGTCAAAGCCTTCCTCATCCTGAAGCTCAAGTTCCCCGGTGTCGCCATACAGGCGTACGGAACCGCCTTCACGTCCGAACACCGATTTGGACACAAAGCTTCCGGAGAATACAGGCTTATTGTAGGTCGGCAGGATGTAGCTGGAAATGGCCCCGCGTTCTTCTTCGGTAAACAGCAGCCCCAGTTCATACATGCCCCATACCGCGGCAATCAGTCCTTTGGACTGCAGCAAAATACTGTGCGGGCCGTTGAACAGCTGCAGGCGCCCGGTCTCTATGGCATAAGCAAGGGCATCCCCGCCTTCGTCAACCGCCATCCATTCCTTCGGATACAGAGCGAACATCCGCTCAATTCTCCGGTTCTCCCCGTCATAAACCGTTCCGTTATCAATCCATAAATCCAGACAATCCACACATTTAATGTCCAGGCCGCTGTGGCGGACCAGCGCCTCAATCGTACCGGAATCCTCCTGATGAGAGCCATAAGCCACACAGGCTGCCGTGTCCGGGCGTTCCTCACCCCAGGCTCGGGCCAGCTGCTCCTTCATCCCGGCATTCGGACTGGATATTCCGGCCTGCCCGCAGATCCATGGTGTCGCAATGGAAGCTTCCACATAACCTGTAGGCGTATCCGCATTCAGCTCCAGCAGCTTAATACTGCCGTCATCCGCCACGGCAAAATCAAACCGGGCATAACGGCTGATCAGGCCCGGTTCCGGCAGCGGCATATCATCCAGCATCTGCCACAGTACAGGAGGAACGCCGAGCAGATCATACAGATCATGCCTGCGGTGGACGTACCGTACCGCTTTGTCGAGGATCATCCATAACTTCCCGGAAGCCTCCTCCAGCTCCCGGTAAAGCTCTCCCGGCATGACTGCTATCGCATCCAGCCAGTACTCTTCCTCCCCAAGATCAGCCCAGGTAAAGCCCAGCTCACGCAGCTGTTCTACCCGGGGCGCCCGTTCCAGCGCTGACTGATCCAGTAATTGAAAGACACTCTCTACCTTGGTCATCCGCCGAAACCGCTCTTGCTGGAGCCGGACCGGGATGATGAACTGGACTTGCTGGAGCTTGAACTCTTGGAAGAGCCCAGTCCGCTTGATTTGCCTCCGACCCCGCCGGCCTTGGAAGAGCCTCTTCGGGTGATGGAACCCGTGGAAGAGGTGGATGTCCTCGGCTTAACCACTGACCCGGCGACCGGCTTATTCTGAAAGCTGCCGCTGTTGTAAGACGGCGGTCTATAGGTAGTCCGTGTACCGCCGTAATAGGTTGGCCGGTCATTGTACCAGCCTCTGGATGAATAGAAGGAACCACTGTTGAACAGCATGTGGTAGAGCAGCAGATCGTCCCAGCCAAACCCGGAGCTGTAGCCGCCGTAGTTATTGATGACTGTCGTTCCGCCTGAGGTAACAACTCCCGTCCCCTCCTGCACCGTCTCTCCAGCGTTCTCCTCCGGATAGGGAATGTTCCAGTCTACATTTTTGTCAAAATAAGCTTTGACCTCTTCGGTCGACCAGGAGACCAGCTGCGGTTCTTCTCCGCTGCCGCTCCCGGTGGCATGAACGCCTCCCGGAATGAACATCGCATTGGCCAGCAGCGCAATGCCCAGCGAGGTGGATAATACACGCAGCGGTTTGCCTTCCGCATTAAACAATTTGGACCCGGCTGATTCTCTGTCCGGTCCCTTTGGTTTTTGCTCATCGTTCTCCAACCTTATTGCCTCCCTTCCTGACACCTACATTTAGTCTTCGGTCCGCATCGGGACGAGCAGAAGCTCCAGCTTCCCCTGGTCCACATTCAGCCGCCCTTCAACCGTTTCAAACTCCCGGTTGCCGACCACAATGTAATTGACATGCTCCAGCGCGGTAATCATATTCATGCTCCACGTGCGCTCCTCAATGACGCGAAGGTCGCCCTCCGGCATCTTTTCCAGCAGAATGACACCCATTCCATTATCCACTTATTACACTTCCTTCCTGTTAACTATTACGCTTCTGATACGCAATTATCCTCTTTTCGTTTCATCCTGAACAGAAGGAAGGGAAAGGGGACTAAAAGACCTTTTGCACCCAGTTATCCATAATGCTGCCGGGATGAATACCTAAATCGCTTTGCAAAAGCGTTTTGTAGTTTTCGTAGTGGTTTCTGAATCCGAGAAAATCACCCAGATCCGCATAACTGCGCAGTGCCAGCCTGCAAATATCCTCCGAATAGGGATCTACCTCCTGCAGTGCAGTCAGCCGGGTAAGTGCCTGCTGCGGACGCTGGGAGCCGAGTTCATACTCTGCCGAACGGAGTGCCATCTGGAGATACTTGGCCCGCAGCTCCTTGCGCTTCGTCTCGGCCCAGTCATAATGATGCTCGCCTAAATAATCCCCGCGGTATAAGGCCAGCACAGCTTCACGGCGCTCCCATTCCTGTTCGTTCTCCACAGGGCCGCCCAGCCAGCCCTGCACGAATTGCTCCACATCCAGCGTCACATTCCCTAAAACCAGGCGGTAGCGTTCCTGCGAAAATTCCACAACCACGTCCATCCCCCAGGTTTTCAGGAGCTTGCGGATATGATACACCGTTGTATGCAGATTGGTAACCGCCTTCTCCGGCTGGAAATCCGGCCAGACCAGATCCACGATCATATCCTTCAGGATCCATTGCCCGTGGTAATGAAGCATTAGCGCAAAAACCTCCTGCGCCTTGCTTGTTCTCCACTGTGTTCTCCGCCCGGGGTCATTCTGATCCATGAACTCAAGCCGTTTGAAGCAGCGGATATAGGGATTCTCTACGGCTGCCGGTGATACGGAAGCTTCCTCTGCCGGTTCTTCACGGCCCACCAGCCGCTCCAGCGTTTTATTCAGCCGTTGTGCTGTAACCGGCTTTAGCAGATAATCCACGGCATTCAGCTCAAAAGCATCAATAGCATAGTCACTGTACGCCGTAATATACACAATCCGGATATTTCGGTCCACTCCCATAATATGCTCGGCTGCTTCCAGGCCATTCATCTCCGGCATTCCGATGTCCAGGAAGACGATGTCAGCCTTCTCCTGCTGCAGATGCTGCAGCCCCATTCTTCCCGAAGTGTATTTGCCGGTAATCTGCAGCCGCCCGTCTCTGGCCAGCAGTCGTTCAAGGTGCTGCAGCGCAGGTTTTTCATCATCTATTAATATTGCCTTCATAGGCCGGGCTCACCTCTTGTTTGTCATTCATTCTAAAGCTGCGTCTGTTCGAGGAATGGCGAAGGAAATCCGGGTTCCCCTGCCGGGCACACTCTCAATCAGCAAACCGGTTCCGTATATTTTGAGCAGCCGCCGCTGAATATTTCTCAGACCAATACCGCCTCCGGTACGTTCTTCCGAGAGTACCTCACCAATCCGTTCATGGGACATGCCGATTCCATCATCAGAGACGGCAACCACCAGCTGCCGCGGCAGAAGCCTGATCGACAGCAGGACTGTTCCACCGGTTTCCTTCTGCATCAGTCCATGGTTTACGGCGTTTTCAACAATTGGCTGAATGCTGAGCGGAGGGACCAGCTCCCTGATTCTCTCGGGTACATCGATTTCAATGTTCAGCCGTTCGTCAAACCTCGCCTTCTCCAAGGCCAGATAAGAGCGCACCAGCTCCAGCTCCTTCCCGATCGGCACGGTTTGCCCGCGGTTCTGAAAATCAAAGCTACTGCGCAGATATTGGCTGAGATCCAGCAGCAGATCGGTTGCCTTCTCCGGATCATCCGGGCAAACCGAGATAATGGCATTAAGCGCATTATATAGAAAATGGGGTTTGATCTGCGCCTGAAGGAAGGCAATTTCCGTCTCTACGGACATGCGGATCGACTTGCGCATATCCAGCAGGGTCTGCGCACGCGCCCTGAATTCCCTCAGCTCCACAGGCTGGCTCAAATAATCATTGGCACCTGCCTCAAAAACGGCCTGAATGTCTTCCGGGCGGTTCCCGGTTGTCAGAACGAGTATAGGCAGCTCTGATAAGATGAATCGCTCACGAATGGCTTGGCATAAGACCAGTCCCGGCATTCCCGGTATAGCCCAATCCATGATGACCAGATCCAGGTCAGGCTGCCTCTGCATGATCGCGAGCGCCTCAGTACCGCTGACAGCCGTAATCACCTGATGCTTTTCCAGCCGGAGCGCATTGGAGAGCACCAGCAGATTGACGGGATCATTATCAACAACAAGGATTGTGCAGCATTCCCCTTCCTGGGTCTGCTCCAGCGGAGTTTCTTCCAGCGCTGCCGCAGCCGCTGTTTCCCAGCCTGTAATCTCCAGATACTCCTGAGCAGGAAATGCCGTCCGGTCTTTCAGGACCGGCAGGGTAAAACGGAACACCGTCCCTTCTCCCAGGGTGGAATGCACCTCGATCCTTCCACCGTTCAGCTCCACCAGCTTCTGGGTAATGCTGAGGCCCAGACCGTTCTCACGGTACGTTTTCTGGGCTGCGGCACCTTGCGGATCAAAGGCATCAAAGAGCGTCCGCAGGCGTTCCGGCGAGATTCCTGCCCCGGTATCAGCTACCTGAATAACCACATAATCTTCTATAACCTCTGCCGACACAGTTATCACACCCTGATGGGTATAATTTAGGGCATTTGCTAGTAAATTGAACAGAATTTGCGCAAGACGCTGTTCATCCGTTTCTAGCAGCGGGAGTTCATCCGGCAGCTCCAGCCTGAAGTTAAGCTTGGGATTGCCCGTCACATGACGGGTAACCTCGATAACAGAAGAAGCTACGCTCCGCAGGTCAACAGCCTCCCGCTGCAGGAACAGATCCCCGTGGTTCAGCTTGGCGAAATCCGCCATGTCATTGATCAATGCGGACAGTCTCTTGCCGGTGGAGACCACCATTGACAGCTGTTCGTTCTGCTTGGCGTTTAACGGGCCTGCCGCCCCTGACGCAAGCGTCTGAGCAATGTTCACAATCCCCTGCAGGGGTCTGCGCAATTCACGTGAGGTAGCTCCCATAAACTCATCCTTCAGCCCGTCCAGCGTGAGCAGCCTGCGGGAGAGCTGCTCCACTTCCAGGAAGGAAGCGGCATACTGGCGGGCCATCATAATGGCTTGAAGAAATCCGAACAGAAAAATTTCATAGGATAGCACGTAATAGTGGAACAACAGGTTCCAGACACTGGCCAGATAATAAATGATGACTACACTCAGACTCTCTATACTGACCATCATCAGGAACATATTCTTCGGATTCTGCCTTGTTCCTACGACCATTGAGTAGAGCACAAAGCTGATTGCAACCACACCCCAAGTTAACAGCATCCCCTCCAGATAACTGAAGTACTGTGCCGGAACGAACACTGCGATCAGCAGCAGCACGGAAGTAATCGCTTTGGAGGCTCTCATAACCGCTTGAGGCATTGGATAGTTGATCGAGTTAGCTACGTATCTGAGCAGATAGTAATAGACAAGTGTGGAGGAGGCGAGCTGCAGCTTCAGCACAATTTCATAAGGCAGGCCGGGCATTACAGCGGAAATCAATTTCTCACCGTGCGTCAGAATATACACTAGAGCCGCTAAGCTGAACAATCCCAGGTACAGCGTAATTCCCCGGCTCGCCCTTACCCTGGAGAACATCAGCAGAAACAAGGCAAGCGCAAAAAAACCAAACAGTGTTGCACCGTCCACAAACAGGGCAAATTCCCGGTGCTTCAGGATCGTTGACTGGTCACCGAGGATGATCGGCTGGACAATCCCGCCGGAAGAATAGTTATAATTCGCCACCTGCACAATAACTTCCAATTTATCGCCGTCGACTGCGGCAAATCCCATGTAGGGAATGTTGTTGCTTTTCCCCTGTGACGGGGTTACTGCAGGAAGACCGCTTCTGCCGATCTCCTGTCCGTTCAGAAATATTCTGCTAGCTGTCCGGATATTAAGCGTCCGCAAGCCGTATATAATATCCTGACCGCCGGAAACCCTCGCCTGCAGACGGTAGGTGGCGTATCCTTTGGCCTGACTTTTATCTGTATCTGATATGTAGGTATTCCATTTCTCCGGCACATGGATCATCGTGGACACAGAGGGAGCCGTCCGGTCCGCCCGCGTTGAATGAAAATCCTCCGGTGTCAGCAGCCTGCCACGGTAAAACTCCCATTCCCCGTTCAGCTTCACGGCACCGTCCTCTTGAAAATCCCATTCCCGCAGATCGATCACACCCTGCCTAGAAACGGGTATATCCTGCTTAACCATAACATTCTGAAGGATGGAGAACAGCGGCACTATGCATACCAGCAGCAGGCTGGCCAGTATGCTCAGCCAATATTTCTTCATATTCTCTGCTCCCTTCTGCTTTATGTGAGAAATTATACCTTGTATGACTTGGGTTAATAAAGAAAAAAACCGATTCCCATATACTTCGGAATCGGCGGTCATTCTTTTAATAGATTAGATTTTATTTGATTTCCGGCGCTGCCGCCGGAGATGCTGCCGAAACAGCGTGATCCTGCGTTTTTGACAAGCAGATATTCAGGATAATCGCCGTCAGGGAACCCGAGACAATTCCGTTCTGCAGCAGCATTCTGGCGAACTCCGGCAGCTGATCGAACATGGACGGCAATACGGCCGACCCGAGACCTACAGCGATACTGCAGGCGGCAATCAGCAGATTGCCGTCTTTGCGCAGATCCACCTCGGACAGAATGGACATCCCGGAAGCGGCAACGGACCCGAACATCACGATCATTGCACCGCCCAGCACCGCATTCGGTACAACGGTTGTCAGCGCAGCCAGCTTAGGCAGCAGACCCAGCACAACCATAATTCCGCCTGCCGCGAAGATCACATTGCGTGTCTTGACACGGGTCAGGGACAAGAGGCCGACATTCTGGGAGAACGCCGTATACGGAAAAGCGTTGAATAGCCCGCCCAGCATAATCGCCAGCCCTTCAGAGCGCAGGCCGTTCACGATTTGCTTATCCTCCACCTTCTGATCCGTAGCCTTGCCGACCGCGAAATACACACCGGTCGATTCGACCATCGAGACGATATTGACAATAATCATCGTGAAAATTGCCGTCACACTGAACTGCGGCCAGCCGAAATAGAAAGGCTGGGCGATACTGACGTAAGAGGCCGTGCCCACGGCAGCGAAATCGACCAGACCGATAAAATAGCCGATTGCCGTACCGACAGCGAGGCCTACCAGCACGGAAACGGAACGCAGGAAGCCTGTAGCCAGCCGGTTCACTGCAAGGATAACCAGCAGCGTGATCAAGGCCAGCAACAAATTGCGGGGCTGTCCGAAATCGGGGCTGCCCTGACCGCCGGCCACATTGTTCATCGCTACCGGAATGAGCGACAGTCCGATGATCGTCACCACAGATCCGGTGACTACCGTAGGGAAGAACTTCAGCAGCTTTCCGTAAACCGGGGCTGCCAGCACAACAAACAATCCGGAAATAATAATCGCACCATAAGCCGTCGCCAGGTTAGACCCCGAAGCAATCGCAATGATCGGGCTGACCGCAGTAAAGGTACAGCCCAGAACAACCGGAAGGCCGCTGCCGAAGTGTTTGCTGCCGATTACCTGCAGTAATGTGGCCAACCCGCAGGTGAATAAATCGGCGGCGATCAGATAAGCCATCTGCGCTGCGCTTAAATTCAGTGCGCCCCCTACAACCAGCGGTACAATGACCGCCCCCGCGTACATCGCCAGCACATGCTGTAATCCCAGGGCGAATATCTTCTGCTTACTTAACATCCCGCACTCTCCTTAATCTGTTCTTCATTAGCGATAAAATGAATTTCTCCCGGAGCCATGGAAGAGATGCGTGCCAGTGCATGCACCGGAATGCCTCTCTTCTCCAGCAGGCTCCGCCCTTCCTGAAAGCTCTTCTCAATCACACAGCCCACGCCCAGCAGCTGTGCCCCTGATTCCTTAACGATATCGGCCAGTCCGACCAGCGCAGCCCCGGTAGCGAGGAAATCATCAACGATCAGCACCTTGTCCTCCGGCCCCAGATATTTCTGTGAAATGCTGATCAGATAGTCTTCCTGACGGGTAAACGAATGAACCGGTGCCGAATAGACCCCTTCTGACAAGGTAACAGCCTTCTTTTTCTTGGCATAAATAAAGGGAACTCCCAGCGCAATCCCCGCTGCCATGGCGAACTGGATTCCGCTGGCCTCCACGGTTAAGATCTTTGTAATCGGCAAATGTCCAAAAACCGTCTTGAACTCCTGCCCGATCTGCAGGGCAAGCTCTGTATCCACCTGGTGGTTCAGAAACGAGTCTACCTTCAGTACGGTCTCCGACAGAATCAGGCCTTCTTCTCTAATACGTTCCTCTAATACTCTCATAACAGCAGCTTCTCTCCTTCAAGGTTCTTCCCGCCCAATCCTTTACTGAAACAAAAAAAGGACAGATTCTCTTGAGCGTTTCTCTCAAGTGAATCTGTCCTTCTGGGTTTTTGTCCCTAAGTGGTGTAACACATCGCAGTGTCCGCATCGCTTGGACCAGCCCTTCCTATGCCGCCGTACGGCATAAAAAACGGAACCCTAGATGCGCTATTTCACTCATAGTCGGATAATTACGTTGGTTATCCGGTAGAAACTTATGGGCCATATTCCCAAGATTATATGAGTTGTTATATGAATAATCGGTTTAAAACCTTTGTATATCTTACACGCTCTGTGCGCTCCTTACAAGCTTAATTTCTTGAAAATAATCATTAATAATGACAATTTTTCATGAAATACACCCAGTTTCAACCAACTCCCCTAGCCTGTACTTGTTCAGGGGTCTTACAACACCAGCAATTAGCACCAAATGGTATATAAACTATACTTTTTTGACACAACTATCTGTTTCCCTGGCTAATTTCTGGGTAAACTGGCTTTTTACCTGCGCTTCCCCTACCGCCGCCCCTCTATTAAAAGTATAATTAGTAAAACTAGCGAGATAAAGGCGGACGAGCATGAATATAAAACAGAAAATCGGGTTTGCAACTGTAACCTCTGTACTGCTCTTAGGCAGTATGATTACTATAGCTATTATTTATCTTGAAGGAGTTCCGCTGTACCTGTCCACAGGGATGGGAGCGGCAGGCATGCTGCTGGCTCTATACCTGATGACAGATGTTCAGCGGAATTTGAGCCGGGGCATGAACAGGATTATTAGTATAACAGAGGATATTGCCCAAGGCACACTTAATGCCTCGGGTATAGCTGCCCAAAGCGATGAATTCGGACAGCTGGCACAGTCCTTTTATAATTTGGGGATTGATCTGCATCATAAAACAGCCGAGGAACGCAGCCTGCGGCTGAAGGCTGAAGAACAGGCCTGGATCAATACCCAGGTCTCGGAAATTGCGCTGATGCTTCAGGGCTCCGTGCATTTACAGACCGCCGCACGCATCTTCATCAGCAAGCTGACTTCTGCTGCCGGAGGTCTTTATGGAGCGGTATATATGAGGCAGGGCAATCGCCTGCATTTCACGGCCGGCTACGCCTTCGATGAAGAAGCTTCGAACCGCAAGCCCATTGAACTAGGCAGCGGACTGGTCGGCCAATGTGCAGTGGATAAGCAACTGATGGTACTGCACAATCTTCCGGAGAATTATATCAGGGTTCATTCGGGACTTGGTGAAGCTCCTCCCTCCACACTGATTGTATTGCCGGTTCTTTATGAGACTGAGGTTGTCGCCGTTGTTGAGCTGGCTATGATGAACGGGCTTGGCGACAAGGAGCAGCAATTAATTGAAAGGACCGGCCAGAACATGGGGGTTCTGATCAACACCCTGGCCGATGTCGTCCGTATTGAAGAACTGCTCAGTGAAACTCAACTGCAGAAGGATGAACTGGAGGCCCAGACTGAGGAGCTGCAAGCCCAGACAGAGGAACTGGAAGCACAGAGGGAAGAATTGCTGGCCCAGACTGAGGAGCTGGCTGTCTCCAACAGCAATCTTCAGCAGCAGATGGAATTGACCGCAAGGCAGAAGGAAGAGATTCAGGAGCAGGCCGACGAGCTGCTGGCCCAGACTGAGGAGCTGGCTGCCTCCAACAGCAACCTCCAGCAGCAGATGGAACTGACCGCAAGGCAGAAGGAAGAGATTCAGGAGCAGGCCGACGAGCTGCTGGCTCAGACGAATCAGCTGCAGGATCAGAAGGAGGAACTCCAGGCGCAGGCCCAGGAGCTGCTGGCCCAGACTGAGGAGCTGGCTGTCTCCAACAGCAACCTTCAGCTGCAGATGGAGCTGACCGCAAGGCAGAAGGAAGAGATTCAGGAGCAGGCCGACGAGCTGCTGGCCCAGACGAATCAGCTGCAGGACCAGAAGGAGGAACTCCAGGCGCAGGCCCAGGAGCTGCTTGCCCAGACTGAGGAGCTGGCTGCCTCCAACAGCAGCCTCCAGCAGCAGATGGAGCTGACCGAACAGCAGAAGGCCGAAATTAAGGCCCAGGCGGAAGAAATTTTCATGGCCGCCCAATACAAATCGGAATTTCTCGCCAACGTGTCCCATGAGCTGCGCACACCGCTGAACAGTCTGTTGATCCTGTCACAGATTCTGGCCGAGAACAAGGAAGGCAATCTGGATGTGAAACAGCTGGAATACGTGCATACCATCTTCTCGGCAGGCAAGGACCTCCTGCAGCTGATTGATGAGATTCTCGACCTGGCCAAGCTGGAAGTCGGCAAAATGACTCCTGTTCTTGAGCCTGTCCCGCTGAACGATATCAGCAGCCACCTGTTCCGCCGGTTCGAGCAGCAGGCGAAGAAAAAGAATCTGCGCTTTGATGTCCACTGTGACAGCAGACTGCCTGAGCACCTGATGACCGACGGGCACAGACTGCAGCAGATTATGAATAACCTGCTCTCCAACGCCTTAAAGTTCACACCTGAGCAAGGCTCCGTCTCCCTGTCGGTCCGCACGAGCGGCAATGAGATCATCTTCTCGGTCAGCGACACGGGAATCGGCATCGCCGCTTCCAAACTGGAGAGTATCTTCGAAGCCTTCCAGCAGGCGGACGGAACAACCAGCCGCAAATACGGGGGTACAGGTCTCGGACTAACCATCTGCCGGGAGCTGGCTACTCTGCTGGGCGGAAGGATCGAGGTTGACTCTGTGGAAGGGAAGGGAAGCACCTTTGCCCTGATTCTTCCTGCGGAGCTGCCGGATGAGCATGACCTGATCCAGGCAGCCGCCTCCATTGCCGCTGCAGCCCACCATGTTGACGAGCAAGATATAGCTCCGGTCAATGAGCACTCTGCCTTCCGCGAATCCTTCGTACCGGATATTTCAATCTCCAATCCCAAGCTGCTCCAGTATGCAGAGATGGATGATGACCGGAATAATCTGGCAAGCGGCGACACACTGCTCCTGATTATCGAGGAAGATGCCGAGTTCGCGACTATTCTGCTGAACCTGGCACGCAGCAGAGGCTTTAAGGCTATTGTAGCCTTCCAGGGCGACCAGGGGCTTGCCCTTGCCCATGCTTACAAGCCGGATGCTATCCTGCTCGATCTGCATCTTCCGGTACTGGACGGCTGGGCGATCATCAGCCGGTTGAAGAGCCGGCCGGAGCTGCGCCATATTCCGGTTCATGTCATTTCAACTGCCGAAGAGAACCAGCAGAGCCTGGTAATGGGTGCACTTTCCTTCTGGAAAAAACCGAGTGACCAGACTGAGCTGGAAACAGCCTTCCTGCAGATTGAGACGTACATCCGCCGTCCGGTCAAGAGCCTGCTGATCGTCGAGGATAACCACCTCCTGCGCAGCAGTCTGGTGGAATTCATCGCACATCCCGATGTGCGGGTTGTCGCTGTAGGTACCGGACGGGAAGCAATGGAACAGCTGGGCAGCCATCATTTTGACTGCATGGTGCTTGATCTGGGCTTGTCAGACATCAGCGGCTTCGATCTGCTTGAGCAGATCAAGACCAACCGCAAGCTGCAGACGCTGCCGGTCATTATCTATACGGGCAAGGATCTCAGCAAAACCGATGAACAGCGCCTGAAGCATTACGCCGAGAGCATCGTAATCAAGAATGTGCGTTCCATGGAACGGCTCTTTGATGAAACCGCATTGTACCTGCACCGCAAACACGCCGATCTGCCGCCGGACAAGCAGGAGCTGATCGAGAAGCTGCATAATCCGGAGGCCGCCTTTGCCGGCAAGCAGATCCTGCTGGTCGATGATGATATGCGCAATATTTTTGCTCTATCGAGTGTGCTTGAAGGGTATAATATGGAGATCAGCTTTGCCCAGAACGGCCGGGAAGCCCTGGAGCATCTGGAGCAGCATCCGGAAACGCAGCTAGTATTCATGGACATCATGATGCCGGAAATGGATGGCTATGAGACCATGAAGCATATCCGGGCAAATCCTGCCTATGACCAGCTTGTCATTATTGCCCTAACCGCTCGCGCCTTGGAAGAGGACCGGGTAAAATGCCTGCAGGCAGGTGCCTCAGACTATATCTCTAAGCCGATCAATACTACACAATTGGTCACAGTACTGAAAGTATGGTTAATCCAATAGCTCTTACACAGCATTTGCCGTAATATTTCAACTCATCATAGGAGGAACTATGGATTATCCTGTAAATATTCTGCTTGTTGACGACCGTCCCGATGAATTTCTCTCTGTTCAAGCCCTGCTTGCGGATAAGCCATACCGGCTGGTTTACGCCTCATCAGGGATGGATGCCCTGAAGTACCTGCTGGAGCAGGAGTTTGCCCTGATTATTATGGATGTCCTGATGCCGGATATGAATGGTTTTGAAACGGCCAAACGGATTAAAATGCGCAAAAAATCAAAGGATATCCCCATTATTTTCCTGACTTCACTAACCTCCGAGCTGGAGAATTATATGATGGCTTATACGGCCGGTGCGATTGATTATTTGACGAAGCCCTTCCATCCCCTTGTCCTGAAGAGCAAGATCGAGGGCTTCGTCCGTATGTACCAGACCCGTAAGGAGCTGCAGCTCAAAACGCAGGAGCTGGAGTCGGCCAATGTGGTGCTCACCGAGCTGAAGGAAACAGCCGAGGTGGCCCTCCGGATCAAAAGCGGCTTTCTCGCCATGATGAGCCATGAAATCCGCACGCCGCTCAATGGTATTATCGCGATGTCAGATATGCTGAGAACCTCGGAGCTGACGCCGGAGGATCTGGAGATGGCCGAAATCATTCATACCAGCGGTCATGCGCTGCTGTCTGTCATCAACCATATTCTTGATTTCACGAAGATCGAATCCGGTAAAATGGAGCTGGACTACGAGCTCTTCAACCTGCATTCCTGCCTTAAAGAAACGATCGACCTGTTCAGGGCGCTGGCCATGGAACGCGACCTGCAGCTGGAAATGTTCATCGATCCGAACATTCCCGCCCTGCTGGTCGGTGATCCAAACCGGCTTAGACAGGTGCTCAACAACCTGATCGGCAACGCAATCAAGTTCACGCCCAGCGGAAGTGTGAAGGTCCATGTCGGCCTCAGGCAGGCGCTGGATGGCGTCCTGCAGCTGGAATTCGTCATTGAGGACACTGGCATTGGGATCCCCGCTGACAAAATGAAATATCTGTTCCAGCCCTTCACCCAGATCGGCGCAACCGTTGACAGCAAGCTCAAGGGAACGGGCCTTGGCCTCTCCATCAGCAAAATGCTGGTGGAGCTAATGGGGGGCACCATCTATGCCCGGCCGGATATGGAACAGGGCGCGGCGTTTGTCTTCACGATCCAGGTCACCGAAGGCAGCCCGGATTAATCTTCGCTGCTCCAAAAAATTAAAACCGCAAGTCTCCGGGACAGGGAGCGCTTGCGGTTTTTCTAATTGCCCGGTTCTCTGCAACTGTTTGCAGAGGGCCGGTTTTGCCGTGAGTTCATTATTTGTTAGGGCAGCCTAAGCCCTTCATAGCTGCTCCGCCCCGGTTGCCTGAACCTCAAGCTTCTTATGGTTCA
Source organism: Paenibacillus tianjinensis (assembly GCF_017086365.1). Taxonomy (NCBI): domain Bacteria; kingdom Bacillati; phylum Bacillota; class Bacilli; order Caryophanales; family Paenibacillaceae; genus Paenibacillus; species Paenibacillus tianjinensis. Next base: position 6,068,175 of record NZ_CP070969.1, read on the forward strand.
GCACATTATCCTCCAGCACGGCGAACTTGTCTCCGTATTCTCTGATGATATGCTGCTCTCCCCAGTCGCATAAGGAATCGAGAATGGAGCGCAGTGATTGTCCATAATCACTTAGCTCGTATTCTACTTTGGGCGGAACCTGATTATAGCTGATCCGGTTAACAATGCCGTCCAGCTCCAGCTCCCGGAGCTGCTGGGTAAGCATTTTCTGCGTAATATTCGGCATATGGCGCTTCAAATCACTGGTCCGCATCTTGCCATGCGTCAGATGGCAGAGGATCACGCACTTCCACTTACCGCCGATAACCTCCAGCGTTGCTTCAACAGAAATATTATATTTTTTGGACATAGGATCCTCCTAAAAGTTAGGTTATGGGTACTTTTTAGTACCTATATTACTTTAAAGTACGTACTATCCATTATTGACTGAATAATTCATAATAGCATTTACCGGCCGGTGATTACCATACTGTAGGAGTGGAAAACATGTCCTTAGAACAAAGAAGAAGCACCCTCGCGCTGCTGGCTCTGGCAGTTAGCGCTTTTGCTATCGGAACAACCGAGTTTATCAGTGTTGGCTTGCTGCCGCTCATTGCTGATGACCTGCATATATCCGTAACTGCGGCTGGTCTGACTGTCACATTGTACGCCCTGGGCGTCACCTTCGGCGCCCCCGTCCTGACTTCGCTGACTACAGCGGTATCGCGCAAAACGCTGCTGCTGTCACTGATGGTGCTGTTCATCATCGGCAACAGCCTGGCAGCCGCTGCTGGCGGCATTACCCTGCTGCTGATTGCCCGGGTGTTCTCCGCCCTGTCGCACGGCCTGTTCATGTCGATCGCCTCAACGATTGCTGCCGATCTCGTGCCTGAGAACCGTAAGGCCAGCGCGATTTCGATTATGTTCACCGGCTTGACGGTAGCCACTGTCACAGGTGTACCGCTTGGTACATTTCTCGGCCAGCAGCTGGGCTGGCGGGCCGCTTTTGTCGCCATTGCTGCCATCGGCGTTATCGCGCTGGTTGCCAATCTGATTCTCATTCCATCAGGACTGCGAAAAGGCACCCGTACGCCGCTCAGCGAGCAAGTGAAGCTCGTGACGAACGGCCGGCTGCTGCTTGCTTTTGCCATCACCGCTTTAGGGTACGGCGGAACCTTTGTCGTCTTCACCTACCTGTCTCCGCTGCTGCATGAGATTAGCGGCTTCAAGGAAGAGACTGTCGCGGTTATTCTGCTTGTCTACGGTGTAGCCATTGCCATCGGCAACATGATCGGCGGCAAGGCAGCCAACCATAAGCCAATGAACGCCTTGTTCTATATGTTTGCCCTGCAGGCTGCCGTTCTGCTGGTCTTAACCTTTACGGCCCCGTTTAAAGCCGCAGCCTTGATTACGATCTTCTTCATGGGGCTGCTCGCCTTTATGAATGTGCCCGGGCTGCAGGCTTATGTGGTCATCCTGGCGGACCGGTATGCGCCCAGCGCCAGAGATATCGCCTCAGCTGTTAATATCGCTGCTTTTAATGCAGGCATTGCCATCGGTGCTTATCTCGGAGGATTGGTTACGGATCACATGGGTCTGATTCATACCGCCTGGGTCGGAGCAGTTATGGTGCTCGGGGCAGTGTTTCTTACGGCCTGGAGCCGTGCGCTGGAGCGGAAGGACGAACGGACACTGAAGCATAAAGCCGCATAATCAAACAAGTATTTAATACAGCTTAATTCAGAGCACTAATTACATTACGGAGGTTATTGATAATGACACAGCATACAGCACAGCATCTGCAAGATTGGACAGTATTACAGAACGGGGTGAAGATGCCATGGTTCGGCCTTGGGGTATTCCAGGTAGCCGACGGCGCCGAACTTGTACAGGCGGTGAAGTCCGCCATTGCCCACGGCTACCGCAGCATCGATACTGCGGCAATCTACCAGAATGAGCGGGGAGTGGGACAAGCATTGGCGGAGGCAATGACCGAGAACCAGCTCTCCCGGGAAGATCTCTTTATCACCTCAAAGGTGTGGAATGCTGACCTCGGCTATGAAGCGACAATTGCCGCCTATGAAGCCAGCCTGGAGAAGCTGGGCCTGGATTATCTTGATCTTTACCTCATTCATTGGCCGGTGGAGGGCAAGTACAAGGAAGCCTGGAGAGCGCTCGAAACGCTCTATAAAGCTGGCCGCATCAAGGCGATTGGAGTCAGCAATTTTCAGATTCATCATCTGGAAGATCTGCTGAAGGATGCCGAAATCCGGCCGATGGTCAACCAGGTCGAGCTGCATCCCTACCTGTCCCAGCAGGCGCTGCGAACCTTCTGCAGGGAGCAGGGCATTCAGATTGAAGCCTGGTCGCCGCTGATGCAGGGCGGGCTGCTGGATCAGCCTGACCTGAAAGAGATTGCTGCCAGATACGGCAAGTCGGTTGCCCAGGTCATCCTGCGCTGGGATTTGCAGCACGGCATTGTGACGATTCCGAAGTCGACCAGGGAACAGCGGATTACCGAAAATGCCGCCATCTTTGATTTTGTCCTGAGCGCTGAGGATATGGCCCGGATTGACAGGCTGAACCGCGATCAGCGGGTCGGTCCGGACCCCGACAATTTCAATTTCTGATACGCCGAAAGCCCCTCTTTCTCACGGAGAAGGAGGGGCTTTGTTTGTCGTCCTGCCTGTAAGCCGGTCAGACGCTGCCTACCGCGGCAATCAGTACCGGCAGTACAAGGAAGGAGGCCAGCGTGGTCCAGACAATACAGCGCGAGACCAGCGAAGGTGAGCTGCCGAAGCGTTCAGCCAGCACGACGGAATTAACGGCGACCGGCATGGAGGCCAGGATGAGCAGCACCGAGAACAGCGTGCCGGTGATATTCAGCAGGAGCAGAACGAGCAAGGCGATCAGCGGCGCCAGCAGCAGGCGGACGCTCAGACCCGTCCAGAAGGCAAGCTGCACATTGCGCTCCGTGTGGGCGGCCTTGACCTTGACCATTTGGGCACCGAGGATTGCCAGGACCACCGGCGAATACGCCCCGGCCACCATGGACACCCCTGTGGCCAGCTCTTGCGGCAGCTGCAGGCCGAGCGCCCGCAGCAGAAATGCCAGAATCGCCGCGTAGATGGCCGGCAGGGCGAACACCGATTTCACGGCGCTGCGGACATTAAACTGCGATCTGGCGGCGAAATACACGCCGATCGTATTGACAATGACCATCTGGGCGATGACATAAACAGATGCCTTGTCGAGCCCCAGCTGGCCGAAGGCCAGCAGTACAAGCGGCAGCCCGTAATTCACGCTGTTGGTAAAGGTGGAGATTAGGGTCAGTCCGGCTGCTTCCGGCGGAGCCAGTCTCAGGATCCGGCCGAGCAATACCGCCACGATCCATAAGGACAGCAAGTTCAGCAGCGCAAAGGCGAGCGTCTTATAAATATCATCAAGGGAAATCTCAGCCTTAGCCAGCGTATCCAGAATGATCGCCGGGCTCAAAAAATACAAATAAAGCGTCAGCAACGGCTTAGTATCTAAATTCCGGTAACGGCCCAGCAGCGCACCGGCAGTGACGGGAATGGACAGCGGCACAATGACCTCTACTAGAGTCGACAACACAGTCTGAATCACGGCCAAGACTCCTCTGTTCTATAGTTAATCCTTACTATACCTCCGTACACAGGAGCCGTCTAAGATATGGAAACAATATGCTTAATAGACAATGCCTATGGCAGCACATTACTTCCCAAAAGATAGTATTGTGCTATGATAGACAAAACCATCGTTTCCCCAAGGAGGCTGAATGAATATGAACGGACCCGAGCCGGTCATTCTGACCAAAGGCATACCCGGCGAGCCCTGCCCCATTGCCAAGACACTCGATGTCATCGGAACCAAGTGGACCTTTCTGATTATCCGCGACCTGCTGATTGAGGGTACTCTGCGGTTCAGTGATCTGCTGAAATCGCTGGAGGGAATCAGCCCGAAGACCCTTTCGCTGCGGCTGCGGGAGCTGGAGAACCATGACATCGTTGAACGGACGGTATATCCCGAGGTTCCGCCGCGTGTGGAATACAAGCTGACCCCCAAAGGCAAACAGCTGGAAGGAATTTTTATCGAACTCAAAAGATACGGCCTGGCGCTCTAAAAAAGTTTTAAGCCGCAGCGCAGCGCCAGCACAAAACTAACCTTTTGGAAACTGCATGTCAAAAAGGTAACTACTTCCCTAAAGGAAGTTATGGGAATATACTCTCCTCAAAGAGCAGCACAAATTTATCTTTAGGGGAGGAATTACCATGTTAACAGGACAAAAGGTGATCATTATCGGCGGGAGCTCGGGGATTGGATTGGAGACGGCAAAACGTGCGGCATCACAAGGCGCGGAGCTTATCATTGCCAGCCGCTCCGGGAAAAAGCTGGAGCAGGCCAAGGCAGCTATCGGCGATAACGCGAAGGTCAGCACCTATACGCTGGATGTGACGGATGAGGAGCAGGTGCAGTCTTTTTTTGCGGACACCGGAGCCTTCGATCATCTGGTTGTCAGCGCAGCGGAAACGGGCGGCGGGGCTTTTCTGACTACGCCTACTGGTGCTGCACGCGGGCTGTTTGAGAACAAATTCTGGGGCCAGTACTATGCTGCCAAGTATGGTGCGCCCAAGCTGAACCCTCAGGGGTCCATTACCCTGTTCTCAGGCATTGTGGCCTTCAAAACCATGACCGGCTCATCGGTGCTCGGCGCGGTGAACGCCGCGGTTGCCAATCTGGGGCAGACTTTGGCTCTGGAGCTGGCTCCGCTGCGGGTGAATGTGGTCTCCCCGGGCATTATCGACACCCCTTCCCGGGCAGGAATGCCGGAAGCAGCCCGCAGTGCGTTCTACAGCACTACAGCCGCCAGGCTGCCGGTGCAGCGCATTGGTACAGCAGAGGACGTCGCGGAGGCGGTCCTTTATTTGATTCACAACGGATTTGTAACAGGCACGGTACTGCATGTGGATGGCGGACACCGCCTGGTTTAAGGGCTTATATTTAGTAAAAATCCCTGTTCCCCGGCAAGTGGCCCGGAAACAGGGATTTTTAATTACAATGCTTTGATCTCCAGCAGCTCATATTTAATGACGCCCATTGGAGCATTTACGCTGATAATGTCGCCTACTTTTTTACCGATAAGCTCTTTACCCAGCGGACTCTCGTACGAAATCTTGTTATCCAGCACATCGGCCTCAGCCGGTCCCACCACTCTATATTCGATTCTTTCCGAGTATTCCACATCATTCAGAATCACGATAGAGCCTACGCTCACTGCACTCAGATCCATGCTGCTGGCATCAACGATCTGTGCCTTAGTCAGCATTTTCTCCAGAATCATGATGCGGGTCTCCATGAATGACTGATCTTCCTTGGCCGAGTGGTATTCGCTGTTCTCCTTCAGGTCCCCATAGCTGATCGCCAGCTTAAGACGGGCTGCAAGCTCTTTGCGCCCTACTTCCTTGAGCTCCCTAAGCTCTTCCTCGAGCTTGGCCAACCCTTCTTTGGTCAAGAATACTTCTTCATTGGACATGTTCCACAACTCCTATTTTTGCCTGCTTTATTGTATTCTACCCCATATTTCCTAAACATGCGAAAAAATAAGTGAAGAATACGCTCCGGAGGCGTCCAATCCCTTACACCTTCACTTCCTGCTTGGCGGAAGCAGATTTCTCTGCGGCTGCGGAAGCTCCACCATGACCCCGGCCTGTTCTCAGCAGGAAGGTCAGCGGAATGGCGAGCAGGCCGACCACTGTGGCAATGAGGAAGATGTCCTGCACACTCATTGTCATTCCCTGCGCTTTCAGCAGGGAGCCGGCAGCAGAAGCTGAACCACCTCCCAGCTCCTTCAGATGCACAAGGGACCGCGAGGACAGCAGCGAGCTGAACACTGCAATAGATAGTGCGCCCGTCGCCTGGCGGACCCAGTTCGTCACAGATGAGGCATGCCCGGTAATCGGTTTGGGCACGGCAGACATCCCGGCATTAGTCACGGGCATAAAGGCCAGGGCGATCCCTACATTGCGCAGCGTCATTAGCAGGGCAATATACGTATGGGTAGCCGCCATTGTAATGTGGCTGAGCTCCCAGGTTGAAAGGCTAAGCAGCAGAATACCGCCGAGAATCAGCCAGAACGGGCCGACCCTGGAATACAGCTTGCCGACCACGGGCGATAATACCGCCATGGCGATGGAGCCGGGCAGCAGCACCAGAGCTGTCTTCAGCGGAGTAGACTCCTGGATATCCTGCAGGAAGACCGGAATCAGGAACGTCCCGGAATAGAGGGCGACGGTGATGATGCAATTAATGATCAGACTGTACGTGAAGCGGTTCTGCCGAAAGACCGTCAGATTCAGCAGCGGCTCCTTCAGCGACAGCTCTCTGCGGATGAAATAAGCCAGGGTGATGCACCCGGTAACCAGCAGCGAGAGCGTCTTCCAGGAAGTCCAGCCCCACGCGTTCCCTTTATTAAAGGCCAGAATAATGAAGGCACTGCTGAGAATAACCGTTACAAATCCCGGCAGATCAAAGCTCTTGGACTCACTGGCGCTCCGCTGGAAGGGCAGGCATTTAAGGGCTACTGCAATGGCAATAATCCCTATAGGCAGATTAATGAGGAATAGCGATTCCCAGCCGAAATAGCCGGTCAGCCAGCCGCCCAGCGTGGGTCCGAATGCCGGAGCCAGCATGGAAGACAGACTCCACAGGCTCATGGCAAAGGCTTGCTTCTCCTTGGCGATGAACTGATAAATCATGGTCATGGTCGTAGGAATAATCAGCCCCCCGAATACCCCTTGGAGAATCCGGAAGGTAATGAGTGAATGAATACTCCAGGATACGGTACACAGTCCGGAGAACAGGGTAAAACCCGACAAGGCAAACACGTACACATATTTGTAGCTCCACTTGTCGCCAAAATAGCCGACAACCGGAGCCACAACGCCGGTAGCCAGCAGATAACCGGTAATCATCCACTGGACGGTGCTGATTTCCGCATGAAAATCTTTCAGAAATACCGGAAAGGCCACATTAATGGTCGTCGTGCTCAAGATCGCCATAAAATTACCGAAAAATATCGCCAGTATAATAAGCCAGAACGATGAAGCATTTGCCTTTTGCTGATTCAACGGATTCACTTCAACTTTCTCTATAAAATAGGTGTATAATACAATTAATAATATATGTGTATTATACAACTATTGATTTGAAAGTCAATGTGACTTGTTTCATGGTACTTTCAAAACAGCCGGCCATTTTTAACCGTGTGCCTGTATTTTCACTTATACTATGGAGAAGAGTATTGAACAAAGGACTGAATAATCCAATGGATGAAAAAAATCTTGATGCCCTTAACAATGAGATGATGACCCTGATACGCCGTTCCACGCTGGACAAGAAACATGGCGGGCTGGACCGCTCGTCCTATACCCTGCTCCATTATCTCTCCAGACACGATAAGACTGGTGTTAAGGCGCTGGCCGAAGAGCTTGGACTGGACACCTCAACCATCAGCAGACAGACCGCTGTGTTGGAGAGCAAGGAGTATGTCGTGCGGATTCCTGATCCGCAGGATGGAAGATCAAGCTATTTTCAGATTACGGAGCTTGGGACGCAGACCCTGGCCAATGCCCGGCGGCTCCGCCTGCAGCGGTATGAGGAGATTTTCGAAGATTGGTCACCTGAGGAATGCCAAACGTTCCGCTCGTTGCTGGCCAAACTTAACCGTAAGCTGACGGAGTAGCATTCCCCCTTAAAAGGATTGACGAAAGCAGATTCAGCTGGTAGATTAGATTAAATTAATCATACGGTTCGACTCGGAATTACATTTTAACCAAAGGGGCTGATCCCTATTAACTTTGTTTTCTTTTCCCCTCATTTCCCTAAGAACAGTGCCGATTTCTGTACCCAGCTGCAGCGCCGGGGGGTCATCGTGCTCGGGATTGGTGATGCCGAATACGCCCATTTAGAGGACAAGCTGCAGCTCGCGCTTACGGAATATTACAAAGTGTCTGATCTGGAGAATTATGAGGAGATTCTGCGGGCCGTCGGCTATTTCACCCATAAATACGGCAAAATCGACCGCTTCGAGTCGCTGAACGAATACTGGCTGGAGCAGGACGCGAAGATCCGGACAGACTTCAACATTTACGGCACGAAGAATGATTTCGTCGCCAACCTGAAGCAGAAGTCCAAGATGAAGGAGTTTTTCCGCAAAAGTGGGGTAAGTACCGTCCAGTTTTCTACCGGAACGACCCGCGACAGTGTAGATGATTTCATCCGCAGTGCCGGATTCCCGCTGGTGGTGAAGCCGGACCTCGGTTCCGGAGCCAGCAATACTTACAAAATCAGCAATGAGGAAGAGCTGCAGCATTTTTTTGATACGAAGCCTGCGGATGTCTCCTTCATTATTGAGGAATTCATTGACGGGGTGATTCTCACCTATGACGGGCTGGTGGATATTAACGGGGAAGTGCGGTTTGCCGTCAGCCATCTGTTCGAGAACAGCGTCATGGAAGTGGTCAACACCGATAACCATCTCTATTATTTCTGCCTGAAGGAGATCAGTCCTGAGGTCGAGGAGGCCGGACGGAGTATCCTGAAGGCTTTTGATATCAGGGAGCGCTTCTTCCATATTGAGCTGTTCAAGTCGAACAAGGATGGCCGGATCATCGCGCTTGAGGTGAATATGCGTCCGCCCGGTGCCTGGATGACTGATGCCATTAACTTCTCGTACGATATCGATGTGTATAAGGAATGGGCGGGCATGATCGCAAATAATGAGGTCGGCGGCCCTTATGAAGGCAAATATTATACCGGCTATGCCAGCCGCAAGAAGCACAAGCATTACACGCACAGCCATGAAGACATTTACCGTACCTACGGCGCGAAAATTGTGAATTACGCCGAGATCGAAGAGGTATTCAGCAGAGCGATGGGAAACAGCGCCTACCAGTTCCGTTCTCCATCCTTAGAGGATGTTAGGGAAATCGTACGGTATATACAACAAGAAGAGGGATAGGATGTGTTAACGGATGAAGACAAGCTACCGCAAGGAATACAGCCGTCACCTGCAGAGGGACATGGAGTATAAAGTATACGGCCACGCCGGCAAACCGATGCTTGTCTTCCCCACCTCGCTCGGCAGATTCTACCAATACGAGGATTCCGGGATGATCGAAACGCTCTCCGGGTTCATCGAGGCCGGCAAGCTGCAGATCTGGGCCTGCGACAGCATCGACGAAGAGACCTTCTTCTCCACCCACTGGAACCATGAGGATAAGGCGATCCGGCATGAACAATACGACAAGTACATTACGCAGGAGCTGATCCCCGGCATCCTCCAAGAGAGCAAAGGGAACAATGGCGGTGACGACCAGAAAATCCTGATCTCAGGCTGCTCCATGGGCGCGTACTACAGCGCCAGCTTCTTTTTCCGTTATCCGCACTTTTTCGATACCTTAATTGCCCTGAGCGGCGTATATTCCACCTATTATTTCTTCGGCGACTATATGAGCGAGAACGTCTACTTCAATTCTCCGCTCCATTATCTGCCCGGCCTGAATGATGAGCATTATCTGGGTCAATACCGCAGCAGCCAGATCATCCTCTGTGTCGGACAAGGAGCCTATGAAGACGAGATGCTTCATGAGACCCGTCTGCTTCAGGACCTGCTGCAGCGCAAGGGCATTCCTGCACGGATTGACTATTGGGGCCATGACGTGAACCATGACTGGCCTTGGTGGAACAGGCAGATTCATTATTATGTCAGCAGCTGCCTGTAATATCCGCCTATCTATATAGCAAAAAGCCCCGGGTTAACGTGCTTACCCCGGGGCTTCCTTGTGTTCCGTTATTCCGGCAGATGCTCTTTGCAGAACTGAGCCAGCTCAGCTTCCTCGTCCTCTTCCAGATCAAACTCCAGCAGCTTGCCGGTCGTCGTTTCCAGCAGGTCATAAGTAACCAGCGCCGCTTCTCCGGCTTCGGCTTTGACAATTGCGCGGATCGAAACACCGTTCTCTTCGTACAGTTCGTCCTCTTCCGGCACATCCAGATGAATGACGAATTCATATCGCTTCCCGCTTAGAATGCCAAAAGGGTCTTTAACATCCTCCACGGTGTAACTCGTAAATGTCAGCACTGCGCATTCCTCTTTTCCTAAATCTCTGCCCAGCTATTGTATCACAAAATCAGGAACCGGCAATGATGCCCGGACAGGGCGGCCTCAGCTTACCCCATCACCGCTGTATCCGCTTTGGTCTTTCTGATCTGCTTGCTGCGCAGCTGGCCGCAGGCGGCGTCGATATCCACACCATGCTCCAGCCGGGTACTTACGCTGACGCCCTGCTTCTTCAGGGTGTCAAAAAAGGCCCGCACCGTCTCCCGCTCCGTCCGCTGGTATTGGCTGTGCTCATCCACCGGGTTGTAAGGAATCAGGTTCACATTCACAAGCTGCCGGCGGTCGCCGATCAGTTCGGCCAGCTCCAGGGCATGCTCCTGGCGGTCATTGATATCCTTCAGCAGAATATACTCCAGCGTAATCCGCCGGTTCGTCTTCTCCAGATAGTAATCAATCGCCGGCATTAATTTCTCTATAGGAATCGCGCGGTTGATCTTCATGATCCGGGTCCGCAGCTCATTATTCGGCGCATGTAAAGAGATCGCCAGGTTCACCTGCATATTGGCATCAGCGAATTCTCTGATTTTGTCGGCCAGACCGCTCGTCGAGACGGTGATGCCTTTGCCGGCAATCGCCAACCCTTTATGATCCTTAACGGTGGTCAGGAAGTTCAGCAGGTTCGTAAAATTATCGAACGGCTCACCGATGCCCATCACCACGACATGGCTGACCCGTTGTCCAAGCCCGGCCTGATCCAGATGCTGCTGGACCTTCATAATCTGCTCCACAATCTCTCCGCTCGACAGGTCACGGCTCTTCGCCAAAAGCCCGCTGGCACAGAAGCTGCAGCCGATATTACAGCCGACCTGAGTGGTCACACATACAGACAGGCCATACTTCTGGCGCATCAGTACGGTTTCAATCAGGTTGCCGTCATTCAGCCGGAACAGGAACTTAATCGTGCCGTCGGCCGATTCCTGCTTCACATGCTCTTCCATCGTTTGAAACACAAAATGCTCCGCCAGCAGCCGGACACAGTCTTGATTCATCTCCGACATGTCAGCGAAGTCTGACACCCGCTTGCGGTACACAAAATCCCAGACCTGCGCAGCGCGTGACTTCTTATGCCCGTGCTCCAGCAGCCATGACGCCAGTTGCTCCAGGGTTAATCCATAAATGGATTGTTTATTCATTGTTATTTATCCTCTTTTCAAAACATTAAAGTTCGGTCTATAATACTCATTCTCTCAAATTTATTTTATTAAAACAAGGGGAATTCCCGCCTGCAGCCCCGGTATATTACAATTTCAGGCCAACATACACAAAAAGCGCACCCCTGCCAAGAGTACGCTCTTCCTGCTGATGTTATTTGAAAATGGCGAATTTCAGCCCTTTTTGCTTCAGGTAGGCAATGATTTCGGGCAGCACTTTAACCGTTATACTCTTCTCATGCAGGAGATATATGCCGCCGGATGGTTCGGTATGATAGAAATAATTCAGAATCTTCTCCGGACTGTCCGCCTTCCAGTCCTCCGGATCACGATTCCAGAGCAGCACCTTCAGATGCTGTCTGCCGGCCTCTTCCGCCAGCTGCTGATTCACCGCTCCATAAGGGGGACGGAATATCGTGACCGGGCCGGCAATCAGCTGCTCCAGCGACTGGCTCGCCCGCGCCAGATTAGTCCGGTTCTCTTCCGCACTGTTAGCGGTCAGATCACTGTGGTCCCAGGAATGATTGCCGACCGGCATCCCGTGTTCATCCGCATAGCTGACTGCCTCCGGATACTGGCTGACATTCTGCCCGATGAACAGAAAATTCGCCGCGACGCCTGCCTTCACGAGAATATCCACGAGCAGTTCCGTGTAACGCGACGGGCCGTCATCAAAGGATAGTGCAACATAGCCTTTCGGCAGACTGTACTCATAGCTGTCTCCGGTAAGCTCAATCGTCTCATAGGACAGCTTCGACTGCTCAGTGATCTCAGGGATCTCCGCAGGTGCCGGGGTAGCCCCGGCTGGTTCGCTCTGAAGAGCAGCCAGCTGAATATCAGAAGCATTAGAGACCGGGACAGGAACGGCCTCTTGTGTTCCGGCTCCAGCCGCAGCCAGGGAGACATCCTGCTTCGCTTCCACACTGTTCGTGAACAGCTCCACCTCGCCATCCATGCGCAGGAGAAACACCGCCAGCACAAGGCTGAACACGAGGCCCCGCAGGAGGATGGGCCGGCTAAGCAGCGCTGTCCGCTCAAGCTTCTGCTGTGCAGGCGCTGCCGGAGCCGCCGCTTCTTCGGCCACTGGCTGATTGCCTGGCCCGGAAGAAGCGTCCTCCTTCTGCTGCGCAAGCTGGAGCAGCAGCAATTTATAGCCTTCCGAACAGGCAAAATACAGGGTTTCGCTGAATGTCCGGTTCATTTTGACCAGGCTGCTGAAATGGGTTCCGCGAAACGGGTCCCACTTCGTGTAAAGCGACAGCCGTACTCTCTGCCCTTCAAAAGGGCCTAATGCAAGGAGTTGCAGATATGTATATTCATCGATGCTTATCATTTGTCTCTTATGTGATCCGCCGCTGCGGGTAAGACCTACCTCCATCTGCCAGCCATCCGGGCTGTGCTCTAGCGACAACAGCTCAACCATCAGATTGGCGCTTATGTCATGAACCGGCATAGGCTCTAGGTATCCCCGTTTCCTTCATTACGCTCTGCAGCGGGCATGCTGCCGCCAAAAGGAACCGTCATCCGGTTCGTGAAATCGCTGATCATGCTGGAGAGGTAGGCTTTCTCCTGCCGGACCGTTTCGTACTTCTGTCTTAAATGGCTGTTTTCCGTTTCCAGCCTTCCGATCTTTTCTTCCAGCTCGTTCATCTTTTTCAGCTTTTCCGCATGGGCCTCGTTATGCTTCTGCACCAGATTGGCGTACTTTTGCTGCTCCAGATCAATCGTGCTCTTCAGTTCATCCATTTCGCCTGACAAGGACGCATGCAGCTCGCGGTAGTCCTCAAGCACCTGGTCGACCTTAAGATTCCTCTCCACCAGCTTCTGCTCAAGCTCCATAATGTTCTTTTCCCGGTCCTCAATCACCTTATTCAGGTTCTTCAGATCCTTATTCAGCCGCTCCACATGTCCGCTGGAATGGATCAGCCGGTCCTGCAGCTCATGATTATTGGACTCGGTATGCGCTCTGGCCTGGATCATTTGCTCCACGGCAAAGATCAGATCGAGCGATTTCTTGTCCAGCTGCGCCTTGCCTGTAGAGATCAGGCTGGCCGGACTTTCACTCTTCTCATAGCTGTTCAGGTCTTCCGGAGGGGCCTCCTCCACTTGCATCTTTGGAACCATGCCCGGCCTCAGCGTTTTATCCACCGCATCTCTTTTCTTGAAAAAAGGAGCAGCCATCTATAAATCACCTCATTATAATGTCAAAAAATGTCGAGCATATACGAGATTATTATAGTTGATTTGCCCGGTGTATAAGTGAGCCTTAATGTCTAACTTTGTTAAATATATCCTAAGGCCCAGTTTATCTGTGAAGGAAGGATTACCCAAGTCTTTGGAACGATTTATGAACACAAACACAGCAAAAAGCGCAGCCCCAAAGGACTACGCTTATGCATCAACAGCTTATTTATACAGTACTTTCTCTACATTGTATTTCGCCTTGAGCTTGTTCACGATGTACGTCTCATAAATCTCCCGGTCTACCGGATCTTCGACGAGGCAGACTTCGATCTTGGTGACCTCATCGCGGTGCCCCTTCATTACAGATACACTGTCTTCAAAATGCTTCTTAATCCGGGGTCTAAGCTTTCTGGCTTTGCCCACAAACAGCAGCTCATCCTGATCATTGTAGAACATGAAGATACCGCCGGCTTCCCGTGTGATCAGGTGAAAGTCCGTAAACCCGTAAATATGGCTTAGTACAGGGTTCTCCTGTTTGAATATGGTTACATCCGGTGCAGGAATTGTAATGCTGATCATTCGTGTTCACTTCCCTCTTATATATAGAAATAAATAGTATCACAGATCAAAGAGCCTGACTATTTCTATCTTCCGCCGGAAAGGTTGTTTTTAGTCCTCGGTTCACAAAGATTTCGCCTGCCGGTCCATAATGGAGCGGTTTTTTTATTGATTAATCACTATTTAAACCATGCTTCAGGGCCCTACACCCTGAAATTCAAGAATAACTGCTTACTCCCCGCTGCGCCGGGACCTATTCCAGCTTCAAATGCTTCGGCTTAAGCGAAGGCATTTCCAGCACCATTGCAATATTGCAGAGCATGCCGTTGGCCATAAAGGTGCTTACTTCCACTTCGGGATTCGTGATTCCGGCTGCTATAAACTTTCCTTCGACCAGACGGGTTACCTCCTGCATTCCTTTCTGCACCGCCTGGCGGATCGCGTCATCGCGGATGCCGAAGGCCTGCACCTGCAGCACAATCTCGCTCGGATGTGTCTCCATCAGCTGCTCATACACACGGATGGTTTCATTAAGCAGCTCCCCGGCCGGAGCCGTAACACTCTGAAAGCTGCGGATAATCCGCTCAAAAGCCCGGTCCAGCGCCGCCACAAACAGCTCCTCCTTGTTCTTGAACAGCTTGAAAATATAAGGCTGGGAAATCCCCACCTTCTCTGCCACCTGCGCCGTGGTCGCCCGGAAATAGCCGTGCTCCGCAAAAACTACAACCGCCGCCTCTAAAATCTGCTCCCGCCGATTCACGCTGGTTGCTTCTGCCGTCTTGAGCCGGGTCGTGCCTGACTGTCCGCTTGTCATGTCTGTGCCTCCTGCTCTTGTTATTTCGCTTAGTTATTGATCAGTCACTTTCTTAATTAGAAGTATACCCTTCTCCATATTAAATAATCAACCTCTTATTTAGTTTGCTCAAATAAGACCTTATCGTTTATTCCAAAAAATACTGTGGCGATCAAGGAGAAGGCAGCGCAGCTGTTGAATATAGAACCTTGAGATCTTCCTGCTAAAATGGGAAGAGACCGGATCAGAAGTCCAGTATAGGAGGAATTAGCAGTGAGTACGATTATTCAGTTTCCTGAAGATTTTGTCTGGGGCGTCTCCACCTCTGCCTATCAGATTGAAGGTTCCTTAGACAAGGATGGCCGCGGGCCAAGCATATGGGACGAGCTTGCCGCCATTCCCGGCCGTATTTATAACGGTGATGATGCCAGTGTGGCCTGCGACAGCTATGAGCGCTACGAGGAGGATATCCGGCTGATGAAGGAGCTGGGTGTCAAAGCCTACCGCTTCTCCGTCTCCTGGCCGCGCATTTATCCCACCGGCAGCGGTGAAGTGAATCCTAAAGGGATAGCGTATTACAAAAAACTCGTCGCGGCCCTTCTCGATAACGGCATTGAGCCCTTCTGCACGCTCTACCACTGGGAGCTGCCGCAGGCGCTGCAGGAGCAGGGCGGCTGGGAGAACCGGAAAACCATCGATGCTTTTGTCCAGTTTGCCGAAACCATGTTCCGGGAATTTGACGGCTTGATCAAGCACTGGATTACGTTTAACGAGCCTTGGTGCATCGCCATTAACGGCCATCTGCTGGGCAGACATGCGCCGGGTATCCAGAACTGGCAGTCGGCCATCCAGGTCGCTCACCATGTCCTGGTTGCGCACGGGGCTACGGTACGCAAGTTCCGGGAACTCGGGACGGCAGGTGTCATCGGCTATGCGCCGGACATTTACTGGTACGATCCGTTCTCGCAGAAGCAGGAGGATGTAGATGCGGCCTACCGTGCTTTTTCCATCTATACCTGGTTTGTTACGCCGGTCTTTACCGGCAAATATCCCGAGGCCATGGCGCAATGGTTCAAGACCAAAGGCGCTGAACCGGTGATTGAAGCAGGGGATATGGAGCTTATTTCGCAGAAGCTTGATTTCCTGGGCCTCAACTTCTACGGTGGAAACATCGTGCGGCACAAAGCGGGGAATAACTATCTGGACCTCGAGCATGTGGACATCGGCTACGACAAATCCGACAAGGGCTGGTTTATTTTCCCGGAAGGGCTGTATTTGACCTTAAACTGGCTTAAAGAGCTGTGCGGTCCGCTGCCGATCTATATTACGGAAAATGGCGCCTGTTACAATGACGAAGTGATTGACGGACGGGTGCCGGATGAGCGGAGAATCCGCTTTTTGCAGAGCCATATTACCGAGCTTGGCCGGGCCATCGACTCCGGAGTCAACGTTAAAGGGTATCTGACCTGGTCGCTGATTGACAATTTTGAATGGGCATTCGGCTACTCCTGCCGCTTCGGGCTGGTGCATGTCGATTTCCGTACCCAAAAACGGACACCAAAGGAAAGCTATTACTGGTACCAGAAGCTGATCCGCAAAAACTGGCTGGAAATCGAGAGCAGATAGGAGCGTGAACCATGAGTAAATTCGGAATGTATGCGAAATTCACCGCCAAACCGGGCCAGCGCGATACCCTGGCGGCCATTCTGCTGGAAAGTGCAGCTGCCGCCGAGGCTGTAGAAGAATGTGAACTGTACATTATCAATATCTCCGATACTGAGCCCGATATTCTCTGGGTAACAGAGGTGTGGAGCAGCCCGGATGCCCATGCAGCCTCACTCACCCTTGAAGACACCCAAGCTGCGATCCGGCGCGCCATGCCGCTGATTGCCGGTGTCGAGTCTACGAAGATCAAGCCAGTGGGCGGCAAAGGGCTGTTATTCGGTTAAATCCAGGAATACCCCTGGCTGGCCTGGCTATTCGCTGTCTAATTCGGCCAGCCGGGCCATAATTCTCCGTTTACGGTAGAGCATTTGTGCAGCCTCCGCCACATCCTCCAGCGCCTTGCGGTTGATGAATGCGCCGAAGAACATCCCGGCCACCGGAACGGTCTGCAGCAGCTTCTTCCAGCCCCAGTTGTCACGGTAGACGGTGATAACCTCGCGCCAGCCCTGGATGGAGGAGACGGCGGCATTTGCCCCGGCTGTTATATCTCCATCGCCTCCGGCCTGCAAATTCAGCTCCCGGAGAATCGTCCGCTTACCCACGATGTCCGAAGAGGCAAACTGCATCACCTTCACTGTAAAGATCCGCTCGGCTTTCTCTGTAGGATTATATCCGTAGCATAACCCGATCTCCTGAATGACCTTCAGCGACAGGCCCAGAACTGCAGGAATATCAGCTGCGAGCGTGAACACACCGCCGAAGCCGGTCGTTGCTCCCTGCGCCGTTGCCACATTGCGGCTGCTCTGGCTAAGCTTCTGTGCAGCGGCATCCATAACAGCCAGAGGGAACGGCCCCTTCTCCGGGGCTCCCGCAGCCTTGCTTGCAGCTTCCATCAGCAGTCCCACCTTGCGCCCGGCCACCAGATAATTGCCCCCGTTCTGAATATAGCTGCCCAGCTCATCCAGCAGCTTGCCCACCTTCTCGTGGATGACCTTCGGAGTGACCTTATCGAGCAGTTTGAACGGGAGCCGGGTGATCCGGTCCCAGATCATCAGTTTATTCTGTTCCTTTTCCCACTTGGCAATTCCAGCAAGCGCAGCCTGAAGCTCCTCCCGTGTTTCCAGATGTACGAATGTTTCCGCGGGTTCCAGCATATAATCGCCTCCTCATATCTCTTACTTCTATAACCCGAAACGGGCGGTTTGAATGCGGTTGTCCGCGTTTAGTTCAGGATTTAACCACAGGAAAAAGGCATTCCCGGCCATTGCCGGAAATGCCGAGACCCTGCTGCCCTATGACTGCCTAGTCTTCGAGCCGGTATGCTTGGTCTTGCAGACCGGCCAATCTTTCCTTTTCGTCAGCCAGCCGTTCTTCGGTCAGCTCCACACCACGTCTGCCGACCGAGCCCTCCGGGGCATGCCGTACAGCCTCCTCGGCATGCTCCAGACTATTCTCTGCCTGGGTAAGGGTCTGCTCATTCGGATGGCTCAGCGCCTGGGATACAGCATTATGCAGCTTCGTTACCGAGTCCTGCGCCTGATCCACTGTACTATTCGTGCGCAGACTGGATTCATAATGTTTCATACTAAGAACACTCTCCCTTCTCACGCTTTCGTTCTCCATTAGCATGGATAGGGAGAGCATTTCTTATGCACCGGAGCTTTGGGCAAGGAGCCCTTATACCAGGAACATGGCGACCACTGTCATCGCCGCGAGACCCAGCAGGACCGGCTTCAGATTGCGCCGGGCCAGTTCGAACGGGCTGACGCCGCAAATGGCGGCAGCCGGAATGAGTGCCCACGGAATCAGTGTGCCGCCGCCAACCCAGATGGCGGTCACCTGGCCAAGGGCAGTCAGCGTTGCGGCGCCGGAGTGAATCGCCGCCGCAAACATCTGGGCAATCGAGCCGGCCAGCGAGATGCCCGAGAAGCCGGAGCCGTCGAGACCGGTGATCGCCCCGATCACCGTCAGCGTTACGGCTCCGACCGCGCCGTTAAGCGGCACATGGTCCGCCAGGGCGACGCCCAGGTCGTTCACGATGCCGTGGGAACCGGCCGGCAGCGTGCTGCCGAACAGTTCGGTAAAGGCGGAATCACCGAGATAAAAGAAAGCGGCAATCGGAATTACCGGACCGAACACCTTGAAGCCGAACACAAACCCTTCGATCAGGTAAGAGGTAACCTTCTCCAGGCCCTGATTCCGGTGGGCCAGCAGTGTAATGACAATAAGAATGAACACAGCTGTTCCGCCGACAAGGGCAGTCGCATCGCCGCCCTGCAGGTTAAGGGCGAACATCCCTGCCAGATCCAGCAGGAACAGCAGCGGAATGGCGATCGCCAGCCCTTTTCTAAGATTCGCGCTCATGAACACCGGTGCTGTATCTTCCGCCTCAGCTGCTGTAAGCGGGCCTGCCCCGCCTTTGGAGGATACGAGTCCGTCTCTCCAGGTCCCGTTCTTCTGATCCCTGCGCATCATCCAGAAGGCGGAGACCGTAGTCACCAGGCCCATAACAATAACCAGCGGAATGCTCGCCTCCATCACACTGGATACCGGAAGACCGGCGGCATCCGCCGTCAGCTTCGGAGCTCCCTGGATAATATAATCCCCGGATAATGCCATGCCGTGGCCGAACAGGTTCATGGCCATCGCCGCGCCAAGCGCGGGCAGACCGACCCGCAGCGCTACCGGCAGCAGCACGGCACCGACCAGCGCAACTGCAGGCGAAGGCCAGAAGAAGAGCGACGTCACCATCATAATCAGCCCGATGCCCCAGTAGGCCATCGCCGGGGTGCGCAGGAAGCGGGTAAGCGGAGCGACCATCGCTTCATTGATGCCTGTGATAATCAGAATCCGGCTCATCGCCACAATGATGGAGATAATCATAATGGTGCCCAGCAGCTCCTTGGTCGCGTAGACAAAAGAGTTGAAGATCCCCGACACCGAACCGCTAAGCGTTTCTGTAGCCAGCAGCCCCAGGGTGAAGATCCCGGCCACACAGATCATGGTCGTGTCACGCCGCCGGATCAGCAGCGCCAGGATGAACACAATAAACACCAGATATACATAGTGGATCGCACCTAAATGGATGTCCATTATAGATAGCGCCTCCTTTCCTTTATAGCAAGATGGTGCTATATGCTATGCATCGGGTTAGGCGTTTGTTCGCGGAGTCCGGCGGGAAATGACAGTGTTCGTCAGCCTCATGAAAAGCGGTATTGGCTGGAGCAGCAGACAGCAAAAAACCACCCCGGCAAGCCGGAGTGGCGGTTTCTGTTAAGCTTTTATAGCGATGATATAAAACCTGTGCTCCATACTCCCGATATAACCTGTCTTCGCAAGCTGCTCCTGCAGCAGGCACAGCCGGTCATAACACTTCTCCACCGAGAAGCCGGGGAACTCCCATTCCATAATCTTTGCAAAGTACACCAGTGCCCCCACATCCTTGAACTTCAGCAAGGGAAAGGCTTCATCCGCCTGAACAATCGTAAATCCGCTGCTGCGCAGCTCATCGCTGACCTGCTCCACGTTGAAGGCTTCATCGACCGGTGCGGCTTCGTCCCCCAGCAGAAACTCCGATAAGGTGCGGTTGTTCCGTCCGCCCACCTGCTGGGTAACAAAGACCCCTCCAGGCTTCAATATCCGCTTTACCTCCTGAATGGAGAATGCCTCATGCCGGTTTATAATCAGCTCCATACTGTGGTCTTCAAACGGAAGGGAATCATCGCTAAACACCTGTCTCAGCTCGATTCCGTGCGGCGGGAACAGCTTCCTGCAGAGCTCCACATTGGGCGGATACGCCTCTGTAGCGTACGTACGTCCCGGCGGAGGCGAGAGCGACAGGAGAAATTCTCCTCCGCCTGTCCCCATATCCAGCAGGGCGCCCTCATTGTTGTTCATATATGTTCTAACTGCTGCTTCATAATCCCATGGCAGGCCGTCGTCCTCCATCCGCCCGGATAATGCAGAGAAATCCCATCCCTTGAAGGAACACCGTTCCTCCTGCAGCCAGCTTTGCTTCCATTCGCTGCTTCCTGTATCATGTCTTCTTAAATCGTCCGTTCCCATAACTATACCCCTCTCGCATGTGTATTGTAGTACGCTCTGCGGATAAGGTGCAGCTGAGATTTTCACCTGATAACCTGTTTATCGAAACGCCCGGCACTATCCTGTTATCAGATTAGTCTGGCCGCACCGGGCAGTTACCTCGCGCCATCACCATATGTATCAGCCTCACTTTTGGAATAGATGTAATACCTCTACATAGTAGCACGGGGACAGAGGAAAGAGGAAGCCTAACGGCTCCCCCTTCCTACCTGCTTCTGGCAGCAGCATAAAGTATTATTGTGCCATAGCGCCGGCTGCCGCATCCTCTCCGCCGAGACGTCCGGAGGTGAAGGAGTAGCCGATGCCGACACCGTTGCCGACATAAGTATCATTAAACAATACGCCTTCCGATTCCAGACCGACAGCGTACAAGCCCTTAATTGGCACCCGCTTGTCGTTCAGCACCTGGAACTTGGTGTTGACGAGTAATCCGCCGACCGAACCGAGATTGTTAATCTCAGCGATTACCGCGTAATAAGGTCCGCTCTCCCCCATCGGAAGCAGATATTCCTTGGCTTTGCCAAACTCGGTATCCACACCGGTCTTAGCCGCTTCCTGGTATTTAGTGAAGGCATCGGTAAATACAGCCGCATCCATGCCGGCATTTTGGGCCAATTCTTCAATGGTATTGCCTTTATAACCGTCCCCGTTAGCAACCATGGACTCGAATACTTTGTCGGCATCCTTCCAAGGGTTATCCAGCGTGAACTGATCAGCAAATGCTGCATAGAATTCCGGCGGCATTCCCGGCAGGGCAGGTGCTTTTACCCCTTTCATTCCTTTCGCCTGAAGGGCATCGATTTGCGATTGAGAGACGATAACCAAATGATAAGCCCCGTTAAAAGCACTGGTATTAGCTGCTGCTACAGCTGTAAGTGTCGCCGCTTCATCTCTGAATCTCGCCCCGGAAGGGCCGACGTTCATGAAATTAGGCAGGTAGGTGGTCATTAGCGGATAGCTGGCCTCAAACGGCTCATACTGGGTTTTCAGCTTCTCTGTAGATCTGGCCAGGGTCTGGTGCAGCATCTGCCCGCCGAAATTATCCGGAACCTTCGCGCCGGCATCCCATGACATCTTCAGGCCTTCGCCGATATTCTGGCCGAGTCCGCCGTTTACACCTTCGAAGCCGAAGGCCTCTTTGACCATCTCTTTGTTGGCGGCGTAACCGCCGGTTGCCATTACAATGCTTTTGCCGGTAATTTCAAGCGTTGTGCCGTCAGCCTTCTCAGCCACTACTCCGGTTACCTCGCCGTTTGCGCCTGTCATCAGCTTCTTGGCAGTCGTTTCGGTAATGACCTGTCCGCCGCCTTTTTCCACCGATTCCGCCAGCATTGCCCGCAGCAGTCCTTGACGCGTATCATAAGCCGGCAGCATATGCAGCTGTTCTCCGGCGAAATTAATGAAGGTCGTTGGATAGCCCTTTTTGGCCAGCCAGTCATAGGTATCTCCGGATTTCGTCACATACTGGCGTATAGCCGCCGCATCCACCCGCCAGTGGTTATTGGCGATCCAGTCGGAGATTTCCTTCTCGACGCTGATTTTTAGCCCGCTGCTGATTGCAGCTGAGGAATTATAGAACTTGCCTGCCCAGGACAGATTGCTTGCTCCGCCGATCGTAGCGGTTTTCTCTATAATAATAACCTTCGCACCTTTATCCGCAGCCGATACAGCCGCCGACACGCCGGAGGCTCCTGCCCCCACGACGACAACATCGGCCGAGAGCTGCTCTGTTTTACCCGCGCCTGCCTTGGCCACTTCACGTGATTTGAACGCCTCTACGTTACTGCCAGCCTGCTTAAGCGCATCTTCTACCGCAGCCAGAATGGCATTGCTGGACTCGGAAGCACCGCTGACCGCATCGACCGCCAGAGTCTGGCCGGCAATAATCTCGTCCTTAATCTTATTCATGGCCTCCACGCCGATGCCTGCAGTTTCACTCTGGCCCAGGACCTTGATATCCGTAATGGTCTGCGCGGCATCCAGTGTAACCTCTACCTGGACTTTGCCGTCTTTGCCGTCGGCTTCCGCCTTGTAGGTTCCCGCTTTGAAAGAAGCCGGTATCCCGCTGCTATCTGCCGTCCCCTGCGTAGCCTCAGGCGAAGCCGATGGCTGCTCTGAAGCTGCCGGTTCAGCAGAATTGCCGCTGCAGCCGCTGATGACTGCCAGGATCATAACGAGACATAGCAACAAAATGAACATTCTAGAATTGATTTGCTTGTGCACTTCTATTTCCCCCCATATGGTTTATGGCTAACCGTTTTCTCTGCTATAGGCCGCCTATGCCACCGAGTCTAAACCTTGGTGCAGCACCAAGGTCAATGAAATAGTTGTGAATTTTTTCTCAAAGTTTATCTGCCGTATACAGTCCGGGCCGGATTAAATCGGAATGTTGATCTCCAGATAGGATTTGTTCTCCCCTTCAACACGTTCCGTGAAAAGAATCTTGCCGTATATATCGCCAGTAACTGTATAACGGTGTTCCCCGGCGTAATCGAGCATAAACTGGAAGACCTTCTGCTCGATATATTCCTCATCAGAAGCGACGATAACCGCGGAGATACAGGTGCAGGGCGGAAGATACTCCACGCTGTCGTTCAAGCATACCCCAAGCTGCTCCTGATCCTCTTCAAGCAGCGCCAGGCCCCAGTTGTAATCAAACTCCCCGCTGCAGCTTTCCGAGTTCCGGATGCGGAAAGAATAGAAGGTGAACGGCAGCAGCTCCATCCAGGCCTGCACCGTTCTTTTGAGACAATCCTTCTGCAGCAGATGATTTTTGTCCGTCTGCCGGATCCGGTACATACCCGGCATCTGCTTAATCCGGCACTTGTAGAAGGATTCGCCGATGGCTTTAAGCTCCTTATGGATGTCATTAATTTTGCCTAGCAGCATCGTGCTCCGCCGGATTTCTGCTTCCAGTTGCAGCTGTGCGGCTGCGATAGACTCCACCACCCGCTCCGCCGGCGCTTCATTGATCAGCTCCGCTACTTCCTGCAGCGGAATCTGCATACTGCGGTACCAGCGGCTCGACAGCAGATTCCGGGCATCCAAATCATCGAAATAACGATAATTGTTATGATGATCCTTCATCGGTCTGACAATATCATGTTTCTCATACAGCCGCAGCGTATCCGCTGTGATTCCAAGAATTGACGCGAACTCCCCGATAGAATATTTCATATCAAAGCCCCCCAGCTCTGGCGAAACTCATGTATTCATCTTTTTAATGATAAGGGGTTCCGCCCGGTGCTTTTGTGGTCTTTATCACACAGCAGCGGCACTGGGATCTAAACCCGGCCGCTATTTGCCACCCGGCCAACGCAAAAAGCGATCCCGAAGGACCGCTTCACTAAAGGTTATTATTGGCGATTATTGGAGAATCGTCCTATTGGGAGCGGCCCTCACTCAAATTCAGAACCGCCTTGCCGATGCGCCGCTGCCGCGTTTCGGCAGTCTTAGCCTCTTCAATGGACAGCACGAACTGCTGCTTATTGCTGTATGATAACCCGTCGAAAAAGCTCCGGGCCGCCGGTTCCCGGTCAAGCGCCTCCGCAAAATCAGGCGGTACGGTCACTTCCCTCGGCTCGTTGTCGAGCACTATCTCTACCTCGATTTCCTCTCCGGCGCTAACGCCGGCGCCTTTGCGGTGGTCCGCACTAAGCGGAATCAGAAACTGCCCGCCCATAACAGCCACCGTGCTGGGATACGTATAGCCGCCAATCGTTACCTTGACCGCCGGCTTCTTGCTTGTGCCAAGGCTGGCTACTACCTCTGCCGGGACCGGTATCCCCGTTGCTGTCTTGCCGCCAAGTATTACAGTTGTCCGGAATTTCATCGGCCTACCCCCTATCAGGATGCCACTCTACACTCTACTTAGTACTCCCATTGTAGAGCGAAGCCTTATACTTTGCCAGTCGCCTGCGGGCACAAATCTCGTATATACTTAAATATACCAATGAACGCTATAAGCGGAGGTGACTCCTATGAATCTAACCGAAAAAGTGCAAAGCCTTCCCTTAACGCCAGGTGTCTATCTGATGAAGGACAGCCTCGGCCACATCATTTATGTCGGCAAGGCTAAGCAACTGCGGAAACGGGTGCAGTCTTATTTTTATAATAACAAAGGCCACTCTCCCAAGGTGGTGCAGCTCGTCCGCAATATCAGAGACCTTGAATACAGGCTGACCGATACGGAGTTTGAGGCCTTCATGCTGGAGTGCCAGCTCATTAAAGAAATCAAGCCGATGTACAATAAAAAAATGAAAAATCCGCTGGCCTACAGCTACATCTCCATCCGTGCGGATAGGACCGGGCGCCGCCAGATTGAAGTGGGCTATGATCCCGGCCCTCCCGGACAGCAGCTGCATTTCGGTCCCTATACGAGCAGGAGCACCGTCGAGCGGGCGGTACAAGGGATCAAAGAAAGCCAGCGGATTCTCTGCAGCAGCCCGCACACCGGGCATTCGCTCTGCCTCAACCACTCGCTTGGCCTCTGTATCGGAATGTGCGGCGGCGGCGAAGCACTTGATGCCTATAATACAATTATGGACCGGATCATCGCTCTCCTGGACGGAAGTGACAGGGGGATACTGAACGACCTGGAACAGCGCATGGATGAGGCGGCGGAGCGGTTTGATTTCGAGGCAGCCGCCAAATACCGCGATTATGCAGGAGCGGTTCAGGCGCTGCTTCAAAAGGAACAGGTCTCCAGGTTCACCGGAGAGAACAAAAACATCGCCGTACTGGAGCCGGTGGACGAGCATACCCTTAAACTGATCCTGATCAAAGGCGCAAAGATTCTCTTCCGCACCAAACTCGATGTGGGCGAGCCGGATATGAAACAGCTGCACCGCACGGTACTCGCAGCGGTCAACGGGCATTTCGCTGCTGCATCCTCTGAGTCGGCCACAGAGATCAGCCGCCATACGATTGATGAAGCCCAGATCATCTACAGCTATTTGAAGAGCAGCTCCGGCAGCTATCTGATTGTTCCGCAGGAATGGCTTGGCAAGAAGCCGGAGCCCTTGCTGGAGGAAGCTGTTCTCAGGCTTCTGGAGAATTATTTTGATCAATAGGAAAAAGAGGCAGCCCTCCGGTCATCAACCATGAGTGCAGCCTCTTTCGTGTTGCGGCCGGAGCTGGACGGATATATCCGGCTCTGGCCGCTTTTTATTGATGTGTGGCTGTGATGTCTTACGCCTTGGCACCATTCAGGATTGCACTTACACCCTCACTAAGCGGCGTAAGCGGACGCTGCAGCAGCTTCTCCAGGTCGCCGCTCTCGATGTCCAGTGCTCCTTCACGGATTGCGGCCTGGATGGCTACCACAATCGGCAACGCCGCTTCCGGCACACCCGCTCCAGCCATCACACTGGAATAAGTAGCATCATCCACCTGCTGCACCGGCACTTCCTTACCCAGCACGCTGCCGACAACCGCCGCCAGTTCTCCTTGGGTAGCCGGTTTGCCGGATAATTCGTAGACCGAATTCTGATGGCCTTCAGCAGAGAGAACAGCGGCCGCTGCCTCTGCATAATCACGGCGGGTTGCCCAGCCAACCTTGCCTTCTCCGGCGGATGTCAGCCAAGGTGCTCCAGCTGCAGCAGCCTGTATAGAGCCGGCCTCATTCTCCAGATACCAGTTGTTGCGCAGGAAGGAGTACGGAATGCCGGATTCACGAATGAACTGTTCGGTTGCTCGGTGTACCGGAGCGAGGAACAGGGAGCTGGAATCCGCATGCCCCACGCTGGTATAGACGATGAAGCCTACGCCTGCACGCACGGCAGCGTCTACAGCCGCCTTATGCTGGCGGATACGTGTATCATTGTCCCCGTCTGCCGAGACAATCAGCAGCCGTTCCACACCGGCAAATGCCGCATCCAAAGTCTCCGGCTGATCGAAATCCCCGTGGCGGACGTCAACGCCGCGGGCCCGCAGGCTGTCCGCCTTCTCCGGGTTTCTCACACTGGCGACAAGACTGCCGGCTGGTACAGATTTCAGCAAATTTTCCGCCACGATAGAACCAAATTGTCCAGTTGCTCCTGTTAATCCGATCTTCATCTCAAATTCCTCCGTTTAGAACTATTTATTTGTGCTGCCATGTATTTCATGATGTATTAAAGGATTCGCGCTTCCTGTAACTATTGTAGTTACAAGTGTACTGATTGTCAAATCCTTTGTTTCGTAATGCAAAAAGCGGCCCCGTCCATAGCCTGGAGAGCCCGCCGTCAGTCCATTTATTTGTTAGCCTTCCCGCATAGTGCTATTCTTAACAGCATACGAATACCATTACCGTTACTCAGAAAGGTTCTGTATTATGCCTAAACCAAGAGCATCTGTTTATCAGCGTTATCTTCCATCCGTTAATCCAGACCCGGAATACAGCGGATCTGCCTATTGGTTCATCACCCATTCCGGCAAGCTGCTGGTAACGGAAACTTCCGGACAGGCAGATATCCCGCAGCTGGAATCGCCGGATCAGCTTGCGGCCGCCCCCATCCGGACACTTTATCTTGGCCTGTTCGCCGGCACACCCTGCTTCGCGGCAGAGGTTCCGTCAGATATGCCTGAACCTGCAGGTATGGCCTTCCATCCTCTGCGCACCTTGTATGATGTGCTCGATGAGGATGTATTCCATCTGGCGGGAAGGGCCCTGCAGCTGCTGGCCTGGGATGAGACCCATCAATTCTGCGGCAAGTGCGGTACAGCAACCGTCCTCTCCGGAGCAGAGCATGCCAGGGTCTGCCCGGCATGCGGACAGGTCAGTTATCCGCGGATTGCACCTGCGGTCATAACCGCAATCCTGAAGGACGGCCAGATCCTGCTCGCCCATGCACCGCATTTCCAGAATAATATGTACGGGCTGATTGCCGGCTTCGTCGAGCCGGGCGAGACGCTTGAGGATTGTGTGCAGCGTGAAATCAGCGAGGAAGTGGGCATCAAGGTCAAGAACATCACTTATTTCGGCAGCCAGCAATGGCCCTTCCCCCATTCGCTGATGGTCGGCTTCCTGGCCGAATACGAGAGCGGGGAAATTACCGTAGACGGCCTGGAACTGGACCATGCCGCCTGGTTCACGCCGGACAATCTGCCGAATATTCCGCCATCCGTCAGTATTGCCCGCAAAATTATTGACTGGTACGTGGAGCAATATTCCTGACCTTCCGCAGGAGACACCGGCGGCCTGTAACCAACGCTTCCGCTTCAGCGGCTTAGCTTCTTACCGTCTTGAAATAGCGGTATACCTGCTGAAGCTTGCGTTCATGCTTGCCGCGCGGACTCTCCATGCTGCCGAACTCAAAAAACTTCACCTTGCGGATTCCGACATAGTTGAACAATGCTTTGCGCATCAGGATCTTGTGCGCATTACCCAGCCACAGCAGCGGATAATGCGCCGGTCCCTTCATGACGGAGATGCACACTACAGACTTCCCCTTCAGCAGCCCCTCCGGCAGTATCCCGCCCTTATCCCTGTAAGCGAAGCCTGAAGCAAACATCTGATCAATGTACCCCATGAGCATCGCCGGAGGCCGGCCCCACCAGATCGGATAGACCAGTACAATCCGGTCAGCCCAGATCAGCTGCTCCCTGTACTCGGCCAGCCTCGGATCGCTGTGCATATCTCTGCGGCGTTTCTGTTCATTAAACACCAGCACCGGATCAAAGCCCTCCTCATATAAATCCAGCACTTTAATTTCTGTAACTTCAGCATTTTCCCGGCTGCCCCGCAGCACTTCCTGTAAAAAAGCATAGCTGAGGCTCTGATGATTCGGATGAGTATAAATAACCAGTGTGTTCATGTCGACACCTCTTTACTTATCATTTGATAACCAAAGGGTAGCACACCTGGATTTTAGTTGTCAAATGATAATTGTTTTATGATAATTATTTTGCTATGGTGTCCTCTAGAGGTGATCCTATGGACAACAATACTTTATTTCAGAAATTCGTGACCTTCACCGCCGCCGTCCATCAAATAACCAGCGAACTATCCAAAGATGTGAAATCCGAGGCGCTAACGCCTTTGCAGTATAAAATTCTCGAATATATTGCGGTAAGCCAGCCGGTGACACTGAGTGAAATCAGCGATTGTATGCATATGTCTATGCCTAATACGAGCCGCGAGCTGAAGAAATTAACGGAGAAGCAGCTGTGCGAGCGGGTGACCGATCCCGGGGACCGGCGCAAGCAGGGCATCACGCTGTCCGCTGCAGGCCAACACATGATGAACGAAGCGTTCCGGCACATCGGAATCCGGTTCGCCGAGCGCACCGGGCATCTGAGCGAAGCCGAACGCCTAGAGATCGGGCGGGCGCTCGAGCTGCTACAGGAGAAAGTATTTTATTGACGGATTTAATCAGGCCGGACTACCATCATTTACCACAAAACCAATTCTCCTTGCCGGAGTTCAACTGTATAGAACGAATTCTATCAGCAAGGTGATGAACACATGATGAAACGCAATACCGTAATTCTCTCACTGCTAACCCTATCCCTATGCGGCTGTGGAGCTGCCTATGCAGATGCCCTGCCACAGGAGCAGGCAGCATCCGGGGTCATATCCGTCTACCTGGACGGCAAGCTGCTTCACACGGAGGTCCCGCCTCTGAACGAGGGCGGAACCGTACTCGTGCCGATGCGCGGGTTATTTGAGGCGCAGGGGGCATCTCTGGGCTGGAACAATACGGACAAAACCGTAACTGTCACCAAAGAAGACACTACGCTTACCTATCAGATGGGAGCCCCAGCCGCCGACCTGAACGGTCAAAGTATTGATGTGGCTGTTCCCGGCCAGCTCACGGGCGGTTCCGCGATGATCCCGCTGCGCTTCGTCAGCGAGGCCCTGGGAAATACCGTAGAGTGGGTTCCAAGCACCCAGTCCGTGGAGATCACATCCGCAGTCATTTATGAGACCTCGATCCTCCGGGGAGTGACACTGCGCAGTCAGCCGGATGCCGAGAGTAAGCCTGTTACTGCGGATTTACTCTCAGCAGGTACGAAGGTGCATGTAGTCAGTGTGGCCGATGCCCTCTGGCTGAAAGTAAAGACCGAGGACAATCAGACCGGATATATCTCGGCGAAGCCGAAATTTACCGACTACACCAGCGCCTCCCTTGCAGACAAGCAGGCCAAGGCCTTGATTGCCTACGGCAAGACCTTTTACGGTACCCCGTATGAATTTGGAGCCTCTCCTGATCAGACGGGTACCTTCGACTGTTCCTCATTCGTGAAGCGCGTATTCGGGGACATCCTGTCTATTGAGCTGCCCCGCGTATCCTATGATCAGGCCAAGGAAGGCAAGGAGGTCGGGCTGGACGAGCTCCTGCCGGGTGACCTGCTGTTCTTCAGCGCGCGCGGGCTGGACATCGGCCATGTAGCCATCTATGCCGGGAACAATCAGTTACTGCATACCTATTCCGCTAAGCTGGGCGTTCATATGGAAGCCTTTGACGGCCAGTGGAAGGACCGCTTTGTGACCGCCCGCAGAATTCTATAGTCCTACTGCAAAGAGCCCCTCAGAAGGTGCGGCCGGGGAACCGGCATCACGCTCTGAGGGGTTATTTGGGGTAAATTAAAGGCGCCCATACACGGGCGCCGTTATAAGTGCAGTATGCGATTCTTTTCAGAAGGAATAGCCGGCGAATTTCTCCGCATTGCTTATGCTGGTCCAAATATCAGGACTCTCCCCGCCTATATGCCAGTAGGCAATTCCCGCCAGCTTGTGCTTCACTGCGAGATTGTATTTTGCCGTAAGAGACCTTCCGTCCTCCAGCCAGAGAGTATGCTTCAGTGACTGCTTGGTATAACTGGCCACATATTGCCCCAGTGTGCTGTTCCATACAGGATGCAGTGAATAGCTGCTCAAGAGCTGGTTCTGCTGGGTTAGCGAAAGTTCAGCGGACGACGGAGTGATGCCATTCTGTTTGAGCGTCCAGTCACGGGTGTATAGAGGCATTGCCAAAATCACCTTTTCGGCGGGTACAGATTTCAGCAGTGTGCTTACCGCTTGCTGAACATAAGGCAGCGAAGCATTAGAGCCAGGATTCATACTTCCGCTATAATGCTCGTCATACCCCATCATTACCAGATAATCAGCCTGCCTGCCAAGTGTCGCATAATCAAAAGCCTCCGTCCAGTCTGTCCCGAGATCGGGCGACACATCCATCGACAGCACTGCGCCGAGCGCATGCAGCCTCCCGGCCAGCTGTGTAATAAAAGCGGTCAGCGAAGCCCGGTCTGCCGCTGCCACATTCTCAAAATCAATATTCAGCCCATCCAGGCCGTATGTACTGACTAATCCCGCCAGTTGATTAACCGCCGTATTCCTCGCTGCTGTACTGGACAGCATTTGATGTGTCGCCGCCTGATCAAACCGGTTACCGACCAGCGGCCACACCTGCTTGCCGTTCTTCTTCGCCCAGGCTACCAGTGAAGCCACCGTGGAATCCGGGACTACACCCGTACTCCCTACAAAATACCAGCGCGGAGATAAGGTGTTCACATTGGACTGCAGAATATTACTCTCATACTCCGCGGCCGTCTGGCCATACTGCCATCCCAGCACAATGTGAGGGTCCTTCGCAGACGCCAGCTCTGCCGTCCATTTCTCCTGCTGCAGTACGCGGTACAGAAGCACCGCCGTTTCCTGCCTTGTAATCGGGGCGGCCGGGCGGAAAGCGCCTGTTTCGTCGCCTTTCATCAAGCCTAAGCGGTTTACAGCTTCCACGGCACTTTCCGCCCAGACAGCGATGGTGCTTGCGTCGGTGAATACCGTTGCCCCGCCTGCTGTGCTCCCCGTTTGCTTGAACGCTTTGGTTAACCAGACGGCAGCCTCCTGGCGCGTTACCGGCTTCGCCGGTGCAAAGGTGGAAGCCGAGGTGCCGCCCGCCAGACCCAGCTGAACCGCTGCCTGTATCCAGCCGTAATACCATGCGCCCTTCCCGGTATCTGTATAGGGAGAGACCGGACTTGCCACAGGCTCAAGCTTCAGCAGCCGGCCGAGCATCATAATGAACTCCGCTCTCGTCACCTTACCCTCCGGCGAGAAGCTGGTCTCCGAAATGCCGGTTAATATCTTCCGGTTATACAAGTCTATGATCTCATTCTTGGCATAGCTGGCTGCTATATCTTCAAAGGGCAGCGTGTCCTCCGCGGAGACAGACCGGCCATACGGAATAAACAGCCCGGCTGCGCACAAGACGGCGGCTGCACCGGCTGCTAATCTTCCCACCATACTCTTCATGATATTAGTGAAGCCTCCTTCGGTGTTCAATTTGCCGAAAGTATACCAGAGACAGAGTCTATTATCATCGCAAAAATACTGGAAGGAAAAAGCCAGCGTTTAATTAAAAACCCGCGTGGTTATGAATGTGGATAGAGCAAAACTTTTAGGAGGTCATTCCATTATGAAGGATTCCGGTTCACCTGGCGGAATTCCCGCTGCTGCGGGCGGTTCCGGCCTCACCGCGCAAGCGGTAGATGCTATTGAGGATCTGTCCGGCGTCCATCCCGGCTACCGCCGTGCACATGCCAAGGGGATTTGCTGCCGTGCGGTCTTCCGCCCGAACGGACTTGCCGCCCCTTTCACTACTGCCGCACATCTTCAGGAACAGGAGGTAGAGGCGGTTGTCCGTTTCTCCGGCAGCTCTACCGATCCGGCACTGGCTGATCTCCTCTCCCCGGCCAAAGGGATGGCTGTACAGTTCAGCTTGCCGGATGGCAGCATTACGAATTTGGTCGGGGTGACGCTGCCGGTTTTTTTCGCCCGTACCCCTGAATCCTTTGTTGACATCGTACGTTCCGTACATCGTGCCCGCGCAGGTAATCTGCGCCCACTGGAGCTGGTTAAGGAGATTTCGGCCCACTTCACCGAAAGTAAGGCGAGCTTCCTTGCCCTCAAAAAGCTGCAGCCGCCGGCCAGCTATGCCGAGTCTCATTATTACTGCATTCATACTTACTTCTTCGTGGATGCTGAGGGGAACAAGCGGCCGGTGAAATTCGAATGGACCCCGGTTACCGGAGTCCGTGCCCTGTCCCTGGAGGATGCCTCACAGCAGCCGGACCATTATCTGGAGGATGAGCTGGTGCTGCGCCTGCAGGATGAGTCCCCCGTGTTTCAGCTGGCCGTTATTTTTGGTGAAGAGGACGACCCAACCGATGATCCGACCCATGCCTGGCCCGACGAGCGGAGGCGGATCGAAATCGGGAACCTGCACCTTACAGAAATTGTAGACGAGCCGGACGGGCTGCTGATGGACCCGGCCGTAGTTCCTGCCGGCATAGCCTTGTCTGAGGATCCTATCCTTCATTTCCGCCACAGCGCCTACGGGGAATCCTTCCGCAGGCGGCGTGAAGAACACTAATCTGAGCACGAGAGGACGAGGTTACCGATGGAGCAAGCAATGATTATTATCAATCCTACTTCCGGTAAAGAAGAAGGACCCGCATATATCACCATGGTGGAAGAGATTCTGACTGCGCAGGGGTACGAAATTACCGTTAATGAGACGCAAAAGGCGGGGGATGCAACGTCATTCTGCATCGCGGCATGTGAAGAGGGCTATGAACTGGTGGTTTCAATAGGCGGAGATGGTACACTGCACGAGGTGATCAACGGGCTGGGCGGCCAGCCGCACCGCCCGAAGCTGGGGATTATCCCGCTTGGAACAGTTAATGATTTCGCCCGGGCCATCGGGCTTCCCCTGGTTCCAGAGGAAGCGATTAAGGCGCTCGCCTCCTCCAGCACCCGTGCAGTGGATGCCGGCCGGTTAAATGACCGCTTATTCATCAATGTGGTGGCCGCCGGAGCTATTGCTGAATCGGTCTCTTCTGTATCTTCGGAGGATAAGTCGAAGCTGGGGGCACTGGCTTATTTCAAGGAGGGGATTAAGGAGCTGACAGGCAATACCGCTCATCGCCTGAGCATCACCCATGACGGTGAAGTCTGGGAAGGGGACTCTCCGCTGTTTATTGCCGCCTTAACGAATTCGGTCGGAGGCTTCGAACGGCTGGCACCCGGTGCCGCTGTTGACGACGGCCTGATCCACTGCTTCATCCTCAAAGACCTCACGATCCTGAGCACCCTGACCGTCAGCCTCTCCCTCCTGCTCGGCAACCTTAATCATCAT
The DNA here is from genome assembly GCF_017086365.1 of Paenibacillus tianjinensis. Lineage (NCBI taxonomy): Bacteria > Bacillati > Bacillota > Bacilli > Caryophanales > Paenibacillaceae > Paenibacillus > Paenibacillus tianjinensis. The sequence continues at coordinate 6,101,931 of NZ_CP070969.1, forward strand.
AAGGATGTAATTTACTTTACGGCCCGCAGCGTAACCGTGGAATCGTCTGACATTATGCGGACCAATGTTGACGGTGAAGAAGGGCCGGCGCTGCCGATCCGGCTCAGCCTGCTTCCCCGTTATATCGAGGTCATCGTACCAGAGCCCTAATCCTCCGGCTTGCCAAGTATTCAGGCTAAGTGTCTCCGCAGCTTGCGGATATAGACGATCTGACCGATATGATAAGCATTATGCGTCGCTGCATTACTGATGATCTCCCACCACCGGGCCGGCTCAGGGAAGCCGGTCACCTGTGCTTCCAGGCTGTCTTCCGCAAGGATGGCCTGCCATCGCAGCAGCACCTCCAGCAGAGCTGTGCTCAACTCACTGTAAGAGGAGTTCTCCGGCAGAATAAAGCTGTCGTTGTTGTCTCCGATCGGCGGCACCGCATCCACCCGGCCTTCGGTATACCGGATCTGCCAGGTTTCATTCCAATACCGTAAATGCTGCGTCAGCTCTGCAATACTGTTACTGTCATCTCCCGGCTTCCAAAAGGCCTCCTCTTCCGTAATCCCCTGAACCGCCTGCATGAACGGCAGGTGCCAGCTGGGATCATTGGCACCCGCGAGCAATTGATTAGCCAGCACCTCTTTGGCATGAACCATGGTTCTCACTCCTCCGGCTTATATTCACTTAATTTCCCTTGATAGATTAATTCCAGCCTTCCGCTCTGGCGGAAATCATCCGGCGTCACGAGCGCAGGCAGCTTATTCCACAGCTTAATTCCGGAACGGTCCAGTATTTCCGCAACGAATTGCGAGCAAAAGTAAGAGTTGCTGAATTCAACCGGCTCTTTCAGCGCGATGCCGATTACACCGAGAATGTTGTACAGGTACTTCTGCTGGCTGCGGATAAAAATATGCAGGACCCGCTTCATTTTCTCCACTTCACGCTCCGTGACTTGAAGCTTGTAGATGACACAGGTCGTATTCGGATATTTGCTGTAGGTGCCTGTCTGAATATCCTCCTTCACAAAGCCCCCGTTCAGGGGATTGCTGGGATGCTTTCTCCCGAAGCTGTACATCTCTGACAGATCACGGGTAAATGAGATTGAGGCATGGTTATACGGGGCCTTCGTGTAGCCCTGAATGAGCCTGGTAAACAGTGTGCCTGTATTCGTAAGCAAAATAAAGACCGATTGATCACCTGTCATTTTACAAATTTTCCCCTTATCATGTTCGGAGTTTTCCTCCATAATAACATATGATTCCTTTAATGGAATCCTATCCTGCAACAGGCTGGTGATTGCTGGTGAACAGCTCCTTATTCACGCTACTCCTTATTTTTGCCGGCCTATCGGCCGTCCATCTGATTTATCTGGCCGTGAGCAGACTTCAGAAGGACAAGGACTATACGGGCATCGGCTTCCGCATCAAAACCTGGTGGGGCATGCTGTTTATTTTCTGCCTGGCAACTCTCTTTAATTCCGTAGTTTCCCTGCTCTCTCTGATGGTGCTCTGCTTCTTCGCGCTAAAAGAATACTTCTCTATGATCCGCACGCGGAAGGCCGACCGCAGACTGTTCCTGTGGGCTTATCTGGCTATCCCGCTGCAGTTCTACTGGATTTATATCGAGTGGTACGGGATGTTTATCGTCTTTATTCCGGTCTATGTCTTCCTGCTCCTGCCGCTTCCCCGGCTCCTTAACAAAGGAACACTCGGCTTTCTGCGCAGCGTCAGCTCCACCCAGTGGGGGATGATGCTGATGGTGTTCGGGCTTAGCCATCTGGCCTATTTCCAGTTTGCCACCCCGGAATATGGAGCAGGACTGGTACTGTTTCTGGTGGTGCTCACCCAGCTGAATGATGTGGTTCACTATCTGGCGTCGCTCTATTTCGGCAAACACAAGGTGGTCCCGACCGCCAATCCAAATCTCACCTGGGAAGGCTTTATCTGCGGGTTTGCAGCAACGACAGCCGTGTCCTATCTCATCTATCCCTACCTGACACCACTCACTCCGCTGTTCGGACTGCTGTCCGGGATGCTGATCAGCCTGAGCGGCTACTTCGGCAGCTTAACCGTCTCCGTCCTGAAGCGTGACCTGCTGATCGGTGACGACGACAAGTTCGCCGCACTCCAAAAAAGCTATCTGAGCCGGGTCGACAGCCTGGCATATACCTCGCCGATCTTCTTCCATGTGATCCGGTATTTTTTCGACTTCATGTAACCTGACTGGTGGACAGCGGGCTCCCTTGGGTTACCGTTGCCTGCTTTCGGCAAATTCAACGGTACTTATACCGTTCATTTCATCCCGTTGCCTGCTTTCGGAGGATTCAACGGTACTTATACCGTTCATTTCATCCCGTTGCCTGCTTTCGGAGGATTCAACGGTATTTATACCGTTCATTTCGCACCGTTGCCCCGCTTTCGCCGGATTCAACGGTACTTATACCGTTCATTTCGCACCGTTGCCCGCTTTCGGCGGATTCAACGGTATTTATACCGTTCATTTCGCACCGTTGCCCACTTTCGGCGGATTCAACGGTATTTATACCGTTGATCTCGCACCGCCGGCCGCTTTCGGCAAATTCAACGGTATTTATACCGTTGATCTCGCACCGCCGGGTAGCGTCAAGAAGTTTGTGTAAGAGAGCAGAATGTAACTTCTCGGGTGTTCGTTGGTAAGTGCAGATGTTCTTTGGCGCGGGGGGACCCGCCCCAAAGAACAAGGGATTTTGAGTTACTTCTCTTGCTCTGCCTGCGCTGAATATCGCGCTTCAAACATCTCATTTAGTTTCTTCTTTACTTCCAGATCGCCGAAGCCGCGAATGACCCGTTCGCTAAAACGTTCGTTGTAATCGATGACGTCCAGGTAGACAATTTTCTCTGCCGCATCCATATTCGTGAGGCTGTTCATCGGCTTCAGGCGTTTTCGAATTTCCTTGTTCATTCGTTCAATCGGATTGGATGTGTAGATGGCTTCTTTTATGAGCACGGGATACTTGTAAAAGGTCAGCAGCGTCGGTAACTGTTCTTCCCAGGACCGCATTTCTTTCGGGTAGAGCTTGCCCCATTTGGCCTTCACCGTGTCAAACGCAGCCCGGGCCAGATCATGGTCTGCAGCCGTGTAGATGGTCTTCAGATCTTCAATGACTTCCGTTTTGTGCTGAACTCGAATTTTCGGAAAGGTCGAACGCACTTTGTGGACGATACAATGCTGCACATCCGCCTTCGGATAGGTTTCACGAAACGCTGCATCGAGTCCCGGCAGCCCATCAAATACGCCCAGCAAGACTGCCTGGACACCACGGTTGTAAAGGTCTTTCAGCACCTCACGCCAGCCGTTTGCGCTCTCCTGGCCGCCTACGTAAAAGCCAAGGATCTGCCGGTGACCCTCTTCGTCGATACCCATGGCGAAATAAACGACTTCTCCGCTCACGGTGCTGCGCTTGAGCTTCACATATAGGCCGTCCAGGTAGATCACGGAGTAGCGTTTGTTTAACGGGCGTTTCTGCCACTGATGAATGTCGTCAAGTACCGTAGCTGTAATGTTGCTGACGGTGGTGGGTGAGTAGTGGCTGCCGAACATACTTTCAATGAACCGGGCCACATCTCGCGTTCCCATGCCACTTTTGTACATCTGGATGACAGCCTCCTCCAGCCATCCGTCCCGCCGCTGGTAGGGCTCGAACAACTGCGTTTGGAAAGCTCCCTGACGGTCCCTAGGAACGGCCAGATCCTCAACATTACCGTATTTCGTGTGCAGATCCCGGGTGTAGTATCCGTTACGGCTGTTGTGATTCCCTGCCTCATCACTGGTCATGAATTGCTGGATTTCCGCTTTCATAATGGACTCCAGATTATCTTTTACAAACTGGGTGACAAGATTTTCAAATAGATTATTTAACATGTTTTCGGGTAGAATAGTCATCGAGTAGGGTTCCTTTCTTGGTGGACTTCGCAATCCCGAGAATACCCTACTTTTTTGTTGCCTGACTAGGCTCCAAATCTTGGTACACAACTTACTTTACGCCATCCTCCGTTGCCCGCTTTCGGCAAATTCAACGGTATTTATACCGTTCATTCCGACCCGTTGCCCACTCACAACATTGTACGTCATCGCCATTATTGTACGTCATCGCCGGCTGGAGGCGTGCCTCCCGCTGTTCCGCGGTCAGGTCTTGCTCCGCCGCCAAAGCCGCCCCGGCCTCCGCCCATGCCTCCGCCCATGCCTTGTGTGGCAGTGGTTACTCCTGATTCATTCAACCAGGTTACGCTATCGGAGATGTCGAAGGATACCACTTTGCTGCCGCCGCTATATGCACCGTCTGCATACAGGCCGTCCACTGCTGTGCCTGTTGAGGTTCCGCCGGTGAAGAGGGTGTACGATCCGCCTTCTTTAAGATCCGGCGAGCTAACGACAAACGCCCGATAGCTCTTCGCCGGAGCAAAGGTGGCAATCGTGTTGCCGTCACTATCCTGCAGGTTCACCAGCTGTCCGGCCTCCTGCGAATCGGTGAATGTCATAGCGACCGAGTATTGGCTCGATGCATCGGTTGGAGCCTGGAGCATACCCGCACTTCCTGCTACCACCAGATAACCGCCGCTGATCTCGAAGGTTCCATCGTAATCCAAGGCGCCGTTGTTATCGCCGGTAGGGCCATTCGTGATCACCGTACCGCCGCTCATTGTGATCGACCCGTTGGAATCCAGTCCGTCACCTGTGGAATCGACTGTTAATGTACCCCCGCTGATCGTCAGCATGCCGCTGCCGGAGCTGCTGAATTGATCCTGTCCGCCAGTGGTTTGTGCGGCATTATCATCATTACCTCCTGATACGTTAACACCGTCATCGGAGGCTGTTACATGCGTATCGCCGCCGGAGATGGTGATGTCGCCGCCTTCAATCCCTTCATAACTCTTCGTAATCTTGACCGTTCCGCCGGCAATGGCGGTCAGACTGTCGGCATGAACACCATCATCGCCGGCCGTAATTTCGAACTCTCCATTCGTGATGGAGACGTTGCTGTTGCTGTGCAGTGCATCATCTGCAGAGTCAAGGGTGAAGCTGCCGCCGTTAACCGTAATGTCGCCTCCGGCTTTAAGGCCTTTTGCGCTTGTTGATTCAGTGTCTGTTGTTGTTGCTGTTGTTGCCGTGTCAGTAGATGCCTCTGCACTGCTGTCAGCAGATGCAGCTCCCGGCTCAGCTTCTGCTGTGGCGCCTGCCACTCCGTCAGCTGCCGGCTTTTCCGGTGGTGCAGCCTGATCCGCCCCATCGCCGGATGCCGGAGCCTGACCGCGCATTCCGCCGCCTCCGCCCATTCCGCCAAAGCCGCCCTCATCATTGGTCTTCACTTCAGCATTGGCACTGCCTCCGCCGGTCACCAGACTATACGTGCCGCCGTCAATGACAAGCGAAGTCTCACCTTGAATCCCATCGTTTACAGCCGTAATATCAAAGGTTCCTCCGGATATAGCGATGAAGCCTTTGTCTGTCTCTTCATCATTGGTCGACTTGATACCGTCGCCTTCTGCCTTGATGGTAATCTTCCCGTCCTGCACAGCTACCAGGTCTTTCCCGACCATTCCGTCATCCGCAGCCTGTACTTCAATGGTGCCGGAGACGATTTTCAGATCGTCTTTGCTTGAAATCCCGTCTTTGTAATTGCCGGTAACCTTCAGCGTGCCCGTTCCATTAATCGTCAGATCTGCCTTACTGAAGATCGCTGCGCCCGGCTCCTCGGCCGCGGCATCAGCGAATACATAGGCTGCTCCGTCTGTTACCGTATTCTCTGTGCCATCCTCCAGCGTCATAATCACTTTGCCGGCTTCTTTAATGTAGACCGGTGCGCTGTCACTGTTCGAAAGCTTCACTCCGTTCAGCACGAGATGCACGCTGCTGTCATCCTGAACATCAACGATAATCTGGCCGTCACTCAGCGTTCCGCTCAGGACATAGGTCCCTCCGGCCGAGATCGTCACGGTTCCGCCGGAAGCTGTTGCTCCGGAACCGGTCACCGTAGCGGCGGTTCCATTCAGCGCAACCGTTGTTGCACTATCAGCGTTCCAGCCCGCTGCGGTATCCTCCTCGTCAAAGCTGACGAGGTCTGCTGCCTTCACATCTGCCAGTTGCACACTTGCTACAGCCCCGCTGGTAGCAGCTGCAGTAGTTACTGCTGCCGTACCAGCAGACGAAGAGGTAGAGGCATTGCTGGTTGTGCCGCAGGCAGACATAACCGCTGCCAGCAGCAGAATCAGCCCCGCTTTGCTTGCCATTATAAATTTATTCATATCGGATCAATCCTTTCAGTTTCTGGTTTAGTATTCCGTGGTAGTGGGGCACATCGTAAGCGATAGATCCAGGTTGCCGTTCCGGGTGCGGATGGCATCCAGGAATTCCTTCTGGCTCGTGTGCTCATCAAGGGTAACGTTATACACCAGCTCATAGAGGCTGCCGAGCTCGGTGGTTCTGACCTTTTTCAGCTCATAAGCGACATTGAATTTGTTGAATACTTCAGCAAAAGCCTCCTCATAGCCCAGATTCTCAGGAATCGTAACCTTGAGTGTTTTCTGCATCGATTTTCTAACGCCAAAGCCTGTACGGTTCAGGATCACCATGATGAGGCAGAGAATGATGGTGAACAGGACCGCGTAACCGTAAGCGCCAACGCCGCAGGCTAGGCCCGATGCCATGGTGAACAGGACAAAGGTGATGTCCTTAGGATCACCGGGCGCACTTCTGAAGCGGATAATCGAGAACGCTCCGGCCAGACTGAAGGCTCTGGCAACGTTGCTGCCGATCAGGAGAATGATAATGGCAACAATGACCGGCAGCAGCACCATGGTGAGGGTGAAACTTTGCGTGTAACCGGCAGGGCTGGTCTTCATATAGGTCAGGCTGATCAGCGCGCCAAGCGCCAGGGAGATCAGGATCGTCAGAACCGCGTTGCCAAAGGTTAAAGCCGTATTGTCAGAGACGGCGGTGAAGATGGAATCAAGCATACAGGACACTCTCGCTTTCTACTTTGCTGTTTCTCAGCATTTTTTTATATTCATTGCCGTATTTGGAGAAGCTGGTGCGGTACATCTGGTGCTCTGAGAGCATTTTGGACAGCCAGACCGGGATCGTCTTCTCGGCTTTGACCTCCATCAGCCATTGACCCGGCTCCATCAGCAGCTCACCATGCGTGCCATGCTCCATCTTGAGGTCGTACCGCCGGCTTCTGATATTCGTATCGAAGGTGATTCTGAGATCACGGTTATTTTTGCAGAACAGCGCTTTGCGGTCGTACGAGAGATACACCATCGGTTTAAGGTCATAACAGCTCAGGAAGTACTTGATTTCCTCAACCACCTGCTTGTTCATGTAGTCCTTGTATTCCGGCGGGTTGCCTGTGCGGACAAAATCATAAGCCTCGTGCAGCTTGAGCGGGGTTCTTCTTTTGTTGACGAGACCGAAGACCTTTTTCTTGATTTCTAGGTAGACTTTAGAGTCTCCGTCCGGAACACCGTAAGCTCTGAGGCGAAGCTTCTCTTTGTATTTCGGCTTGGACAGGCTGTTGCGGATCAGTGTGTTGCTCGGTGTATCGTAGTACAGATTAGTAATGGAATAAAACTCATGCTGTTTGTTGTAATCATCCGGTTCCATATATTCGAGCAGTTCATTATAGAGCTGGTGGTAGGCTGCAGTATCGAACAAGTACTTGTTCTCATACCGGTTGAATACCTCGATAGCCATAGGGATCAGTTCCTTTCTTATTGGAGTAGTTCGCGTGTCTCGCTTGCTTATGAATGTATCTTAGCGGCTAAACCTTTAATGAATCTTAAATGCTTTTTACACTGCGTTGATTCATTTACACTTGCTTAACAATTGTGTTTTTGGGCTATCACGGATATATAGTAGAGGCTTTATCTTTTGTTGCCGCGGTTAAGGTTGGTTAAAGGTAATCTTGATATAATAGCGGAAGTTAAGCAGTACACATCAAGCACGCAGAGGATGACAAACCTATGAGAATATTAATCGTCGAAGATGAGGTGCATCTGGCCGAGGCCGTAACCCAAATCTTGAAAAAACATAATTATTCGGTCGACGCGGTGCATGACGGCAGATCGGGCATGGACTACGCGCTGAGCGGGATCTATGATCTCCTGCTGCTTGACATCATGATGCCGGAGCTGGATGGAATCAGCCTGCTGCGGGCGCTCCGGACCAAGGGTGTAGCCACTCCTGTCATCTTCCTGACTGCAAAAGGAGAAATTACCGATATGGTGACCGGGCTGGACTACGGGGCCGATGACTATATTGCCAAGCCCTTTTCGTCGGAGGAGCTGCTGGCGAGAATCCGTGCAGTGCTGCGGCGTAAAGGTGAGATTCTGCCGGATGATGCGCTGAAGTTCGGGGATCTGGAGCTGAATACAACCAATCTGCGGCTTACAGTGAGCGGTAAGGAAATGAAACTGAACCTGAAGGAGAGCGAGCTGCTGGAGCTGCTTATTCTGCGTAAGCAATCCGTAACCTCCAAGGAGCAGATTATCGAGAAGCTGTGGGGGTTCGATTCGGAAGCAGAGCATAACAATGTGGAGGTGTACATCTCTTTTCTGCGTAAAAAGCTGACGTTCCTCGGCTCGGGGACACGGATCAGCACGATACGGAATGTAGGCTATGTATTAGAGGTGAATGCCTGATGTTCACAAAGCTCAGAAACCGCTTCTTGATTGTGAACCTGGTGACGATCTCCGTAATGATGCTGGTCGCCTTTGCTACCATCTATGTTATTAACTACCTGGATGTTCATAATGATATCAACAGGGATCTGCAGCGGAGCGTGGAATTGTACCAGAAGCCCGGCAACGGGGAGCGCCACGGCGGGATTACCGGTGGATTTGATGGCGGCGCGGATGGCGGGATTGACGACGGAATGCAGCGTCAGGACGGCGGTTCATTCGGCAAAATAGGGGATCCTCCGCCGGAGCGTCTGATTTCCTTCATGATTGAAACGGATGCCGAGTGGAACCAGGTAGGGACACCTGCATCACAGCTAACCATGGATGACGAGTTTTATGCTCAGGCGCTGCAGGAAGCCGTGGACATGGATACCACCCGGGGACAATTCGAGCTGGACGGCAGTCTCTGGATCTTTGAGATCAAGCCGACCACTGACGGGCATAAGCTCGTATTCCTTGACATTACCGCCAGACAGAAGATTCTTACAAACCTGATCTATACCTTCTCTCTTGTCGGTGTCGTGATGCTGATTATCCTGTATTTCACCAGCCGCTACTTTGCGAACCGTTCCATCAAGCCGGTAAAGGAAGCCTTCGATAAGCAAAAGCAGTTCATCGCCGACGCCTCCCATGAGCTGAAAACACCGCTGGCCATCATCAATACCAATACCGATGTGCTGTTAGCCAATGAGGAAGACACGATTTTTAACCAGTCCAAATGGCTGCATTATATCAAATCAGAGACAGAGCGGATGGCGAAGCTGACCAATGATCTGCTCTATCTGACGGAAATGGATGATTCCCGCACCGGCATGGTTCACGCTCCCTTCAACATCAGTGAAGCGGTTGAGAATAACATCCTGACTATGGAAGCCGTCATCTTCGAGAAGAATGTCGCGCTGGAGTATGACATTGAGCCTAATCTGACCGTTCAAGGCAACAGTGAGCAGATTAAGCAGGTTGTCATGATTCTGCTGGACAATGCCGTGAAATATACGGGGCCGAAAGGCGAGGTGACCCTGTCTCTGCGCAGACAGTATAACGATGTAGTGCTGGCCGTCACCAATACCGGAGAGGGGATCGCTCCAGAGCATCTCACCCGGATCTTCGACCGGTTCTACCGGACCGATACGTCCCGTGCACGTAAGCAAGGCGGCTACGGACTCGGTCTCGCGATTGCCAAATCGATCGTCGAGCAGCAGCATAAAGGCAAGATCTACGCGAAAAGCGTGGCCGGTGAATCCACTACGTTCTATGTCCAGCTGTCCCAATAGAGCCTTTCGGTGAAACCAAGTGAAGGAACCTTCCGTATCAGAATTATTATGGAAGGAGGAGATTCTCAGCAATGTCCATGTTTAAAAGAATGCTTGCAAGCGCCGGAATTGGTGCCGCCGAAGTTAATCTCATGCTTCATCAGGATGTGGTTAGAGCAGGAGATACACTCAGCGGAATCGTCCGTATTCAGGGCGGCCGCGTAGATCAGAAGGTTGATGATGTGTACGCCTTCGTCAAGACCCGTTATGTGAAGGAGCATAATGATACCAAAAGCAATGCGGAAGCGGCGATAGCCAAGTTTCTGCTTGCCTCCGGATTCACCGTGGAAGCGGAGAAGGTCTATGAGTTCCCTGTATCCTTCCAGCTTCCTGCAGTTACTCCGGTAACGATGGGCAGAACTCCCGTATGGATTCAGACAGGGCTTGATATCAAAGAAGCCGTGGATCCGAAGGACGAGGATCATCTCCAGGTGCTGCCGCATCCGCATTCGGCGGTTGTACTCGATGCAGTAACCCAGCTTGGCTTCCGGCTCCGTGAGGTCAGCTGTGAATATGCTCCTCATTACGGCAAGAACAACGGACTCCCCTTCGTTCAGGAATTTGAGTTCTCACCTTCCAGCCAATTCCGCGGCCAGCTTGATGAGCTGGAAATCATGTTCTACCCGAATGAGCATGGCGTTGAGCTGCTGCTGCAGGTCGACCGCAGAGCACGCGGATTATCCGGACTGTTCGCCGAAGCGCTCGATGCGGATGAGAGCTTCGTGAAGCTTCACTTTGACCGCAATCAACTGGCAGCAGGAACCGGCTATATCGCCGACCAGCTGCTCGCAGCAATCCGCAGATACGCTTAATTGTAGCGTTAAGCATATGAAGTGAACAAAGAGCTGTCCCACTCGCGGGACAGCTCTTTGTTCTATAAATTCAACTATGCAAAATTTCTTGCAAATAGGCGCTTAACACCCTGGCGGCCTGCTCATGGGCTAATTTGCCGGGATGACTCCTTGCGCCTACGCTGTCCTCTGTAATATTAGGCAGCTGGAAGACAGAGGCCTTCCGGTCTCCTGACTTCGCCGTGTAGCTGTTAACCGCGCGGTAGATCGCCGGCATCATCGGAAGTCCCAGCATTCCGTATACCCACACAATATGCGCCTCCGGGTTATATTGTCTGAGCTTCACAAGGAACGACTCCGCCGCGGCCTCGAAAGCCTGCAGATCTTCTGCGTTGAAGGTGCCGTCATCGTTCAACCGCTGTTTATAGACTTGGCCAGTGACCGGATCGGTCCATTCTGGAGAGTAAAAAGCGCCGCCGTCATTGGTGCCCAGATTAACGATCACTGCATCCGGCTGCCACGCTTCAAAGTCATTCCCCTGAGAAGCTCCGAGCGCTTCGTTCCGTTCCCCGCCGAGCACCCCGCAGACCTGACCGTAATAATCAGGCAGATTGTGGTTCGGATTATTGTCCCAGCTCGTCAGCACACCCCATCCGCTCTGGGAGAGCACACGGTAATCCGCCTTCAGCGCTTCCGCGGTCATGGCCGTATAATTGCCGGTTGCGCTGAACCACATCGGAATCCAGTCTTCCTCCGCCTTCGCTCCGATCACGCCTTCACCTGAAGTGATGCTGTCCCCGATGAACTCCAGCTTCAGCGCCCGGTCCGGAACCGGCAGGAACTCCCCGTCGAACCGGACGGCGTGTATCTGCAGGCAGCACCGCGGATCGTCGCTCATGGCTTGCAGCTCCTTGACAATCCGGATATTCTTCACAGCATTCTCATTCATGCCTCTGAATACACAGACCCAATACCTGCCTGCCGTTAACATCTGTCTGCTGACAGGAAAGGAATTGATCTCTATGCTGATCCACGGTTCATAGACATCGTAATCCGCCTCTACCTCCACCCACAGCTCTGAGCCCTTGGCATTGAATTCAACTGCGCTCCCTGTCCAGAACAGGGTCAGGGGAGCAAGACTCCCCGTGGTTCTGCCGTGAACCTTCAGATGTGCAACTTCGGATAAGGCCGCTTCCTTTAGCTTCCCGTTCTCTTTCATCCCATGTTCCTCCCGGACTTGCCTTAATCTCACTTATCCTTGCTTGATCGGTGCCGCCAGCACAATCTGTCCTCTGGGGGTTACTCCGCCGCCATCCGGCTCCAGCGTGATTGCCACGGTGTCGTATTCCTGCGGCTCAAAGGTATAATACAGCGCCCCGTTGCCGCCCTGTGACACGAAGGTGCCCGCATTCTGCGGGACGCCGCCCTTGATCAGCCAGACCTGATAGACCTCTGTACCCTTTAGCTCCGGCAGCTGCTCGGCCTGTACCACAAGATGCGTCCCGCTCTTGTCTGCGATAATGGTTGCCAGGCCTTTCGCCGCAATATCCGCGGCAGCCGGACTCAGCGCAACCGCCTCATTCACCTTGAGACCCTGCAGCGGCTCTGTACTGACAGCTACCTGCTGCTTCAGCCGGCCGACATCCTCGCGCAGCTGGCCGGTATAGACGAGCAGCACCACAACCGCTGCTGCGAGCCCAGTGCTGAGATAGCGCCAGACGGGCAATCTTCTGGCCGCCGGCGCAGCAGCTTCCACTGTAGTCTCCCGCTCCACTACAGGCAGCTTAGGGGCCTCAATTACAGGTTTCCGCTCTACTTGAACCGGTGCATCTGCCTTGAATACAGAAGACATAACCCGCTTTTTCATCCCCAGCGGCGGTGCAACAGGCTCAGAGGCAAGAGGGAGCATGCCGATTACCTGGCGGTATTCCTTTACCAGTTTCTCACATTCCGGACATTCCTGTAAATGAACCTCGAACCGCTCCATTTCATCATCCTGAAGTGCGCCTAGCGCATACAATTCAGCCCATTCGCATAAGTCATTTCTCTCTTCAGTCATGAGCATGATCCCTCCTTCCCCAGTGGATTAACCGCTTCTGCAGCTGCTTCATAGCCAGCCTGACCCTGCTCTTGACCGTACCCAGCGGGACGGCAACACGAATCGCTACCTCCTGCTGCGTCAGACCCTGGTAATAGATCAGATCCACTACCTGCTGCTGGTCCCGGCTCAGCTCCTGCAGAGCCTCTCTTACCTGCTCTCCGACCATCATCAGCTCGACCATATCCTCGGTCATGGTTCCGGTATCGCGGATCTGCTGCAATTCCTCAGAACCGGCAGACTGCTGCGGAATTCCTGAATTCTTTTTACGGAGCTGGTCAATGGCAATATTCCGTGTAACCGTAAACATCCAGGTCGAAAGCTTACCCTTGGCGGAGTCATATTGCTCTGCGTTCTTCCAAATTCGCATAAACAATTCCTGCATCACTTCCTCGGCCGCCATCGAATCCTTCACAATCCGGTGCGCAAAGCTATAGATGATTCCTTCATACCGGTCGTAGAGCATTTCGAGGGCAGCCGGGTCTTTTTGCCTGATAAGCTCCATCAACTGCCCGTCGTCAGCGACATCGTACAATCTTAAGCCCCCCATTTCCCCTGCATAACCTCTAAGATGGATTTTTCGCATGAGCCTCTAAGTTGGATGGATATATATTTCAAATTTAATTTACTAAAAAGTGATCCAACTCCAGGTTTCCTACGTTCCACTGAGTATAACCGCTTTTGATTAGCGGCTCAACTTTGAATGAAGGAGTGATCGAATTGAAAAAACTGCAAAGTAAGCTGGCTATCTTGATGCTGTGTCTGAGTTTATTTATACCTGTGCTTGCCAGTGCCCATGAAGTGGACACGAACGGGGCCGCACCAAATTTACAGGTAACACTGGGTGAGCTGCTCGGGGAGCATGCCCTGCTGGCTGTAATTGCGATGCAAAAAGGCTATGACGGAGCCGCAGATTTCGGGGATGCCGCCGCCGCTCTGGGCAAGAATACAGATGACCTCAGTGCAGCGATCGCTTCCGTCTACGGGCAGGCCGCAGGCGATGCCTTCAAACCCATCTGGTCCTCCCATATCGGCTACTTCGTAGACTATGTGAAAGCCACTGCCGCTAAAGACGAACCCGGCCGTCAAAAAGCCGTTGCTGAACTGGAAGAGTACCGGATGAAGCAGGCGGAGTTCTTCCACAATGCCAATCCGGAGCATTTCCAAACGGCGGCCATTGCAGACGGTCTGAAAATGCACATCGGACACCTGCTGGATGCCTTCAACAGCTATGTGAATAAGGATTATGCCGGTGCTTATGCGGACACCCGGACTTCCTATGCGCATATGTTCATGACCGCTGCGGCACTGTCCGCCGGAATTGAGGCCCAGTTCCCTGCTAAATTCCCTGCAGAGTCTGTAGCCTCACCGGGAATCGACCTGCGGGCCGGACTTGGACAATTGCTTGGTGAGCATGCCACCCTCGCCGCACTTGCGATGCAAAAAGGCATCGACGGTGCACCTGACTTTACCGCTGCAGCAGGTGCCCTGAACAGCAATACCGAGGACCTGTCTGCGGCAATTGCCTCCGTATACGGCAAGGCTGCCGGCGATGCCTTTAAGACGATCTGGACTTCCCATATCGGATATTTTGTGGATTATGTAAAGACAACTGCGGCGGGTGATGAAGCCGGACGGCAGAAGGCCGTTGCTGAGCTGGAAGAATACCGGATGAAGCAGGCTGCGTTCTTCCATAGCGCAAATCCCGCTTACTTTGAAACAGCAGCCATCGCCGGGGGGCTGAAGATGCACATCGGCCACCTGCTGGATACCTTCAACAGCTATGTAAATAAAGACTTCGCTAACGCGTATACCTTCGAACGCACCGCCTATGCCCATATGTTCATGACGGCAAGTGAGCTAACCGGCGGCATCGTCGCCCAGTTCCCGGATAAGTTCCACGGGAAAACTGCAGCACCGGCTGCGGACATGACAACCATCTCGATGATGACAGGCAGCACAGCTGTAACCGTTAACGGTAAAACCAGCAAGATGGATGTCACCCCAGTCATGAAAAAAGGCAGCATCTTCATCCCGCTCCGTTACCTCGGCGAAGCCATTGGCGTCGATGTCACCTGGGACAACACTAAGAAAACGCTCTGGATCAAGGACGGCGCGAACACCGCAGTCTTCTGGGCCGGACAATCCTACATGGAGCTGAACGGGCAGCGCAAGAACATCGGAGCTCCTGTCTTCCTGGATAAGGGCCGCGTTCAGGTTCCTGTGCGCTTCATCGCCGAATTGCTCGGCTGGGATGTGAAGTGGACTCAGAGTAATGGGGCGATTACGCTGACGAAGTCAATGATGACAGCAACGGCGAGCGTGGAGCACAGTCACTAATTAGCTTGCAGCTAAATAGCAATAGAGGCCATCCCTTGGCGGGATGGCCTCTTCTGTCTAATAATTCTCCCCGCGGTAATACCGCTCCAGCTTATGCTCCAGGTGAACAAGCTGCGCTTTCTTCTTCTCGATATCCTCCAGCAGCGCCTGCCTCTGGTCCTCAATGAGCTTCGTTCGCTCCGGAAGGGTAGACGTTCCCGTCTTGACCATGTCGTAATACCTCTTAACCTCTTCCACACTCATTCCCGTCTCACGCAGGCATTTCAGAAATTCCAGCCAGCCGATCACATCCTCACTGTACAGCCGGTTGTTCTGTTCATTGCGGACCGCCGGCTCCAGCAATCCTTTGCGTTCATAGAACCGGATTGCTCCTATGTTCAGCCCTACCTGCTTGGCAACCTGTCCAATCGTAAAAATCTTCATCACATCCTGACATTTAGTGTTGACCTACACTTAGTGTAGCATAGTAAGCTTCGGATTATTGATAGATTTTACTCTGAGGAAAGAGGGATAAAGATGATGAAGACAGCTTTGGTAACTGGCGCAAATAAAGGGATTGGACTGGAAATCGCAAGACAGCTCGGGGCAGCGGGCTGGAAGGTATTACTCGGTGCACGCAGCATAGAGCGGGGTAAGGCCGCAGTTGCCGAATTAACCGGCCAGGGCCTGGATGTGGAGTTTCTACAGCTGGATATGACGAATCAGGAGAGCATTGAACAGGCCGTTGCCACTATTCAGACACGCTACTCCGATCTGGCACTTTTGATTAACAATGCCGGCATGCCGGGGGCGTTCTCCAGCTCGTTCAGCGCGACCCGGGAGGAGGATTTGCGGAACGCTTTTGAAGTGAATTTCTTCGGAACCTTCCGGTTGAACCAGCGTTTGTTCCCGCTCCTGAAGCAGAATGAAGGTACGATTGTGAATGTTTCGACGGATATGGCCTCGCTTCACTTCATGCAGCACGCGGAGCATGCGCTGAATGCGTTCGACTACAACGCCTCCAAAACAGCCAACAATGCGATGACCGTCGCGATGGCCATAGAGCTAAAGAACAGCAACGCCCAGGTATTCGCAGTCACCCCCGGGTTCACGAAGACCGATCTGAACGGCAATGCCGAAGGCGGGAAATCCAAGGAAGACGGGGCTGCAATTATCGTAGGCTACGCCACAGACGGCAAGCGCCATAATGGAGAATTTTTGGATGTGAATGGCGTTTACGCCTGGTAAAAAGAGTTCAGTCGCCAAAAACCGGGAGAGCAGAGGCTTTCCCGGTTTTTGTATATCAGCAGCATCTTCATCAATTGCGACTTGCGGCTGCACTGCTATGCTGCTTACTCCTGATCCAGCGGCTGACGGATTCCGTCCTCATAGAAATCGAATACCAGCTGCTGCTGTGTGCCTTTTACCGCATAGAACACATCTGCCAGCGTCTTTCCCTTCTGTTTCTTCCGAAGCTCGCTCTCCAGCCATTCCCGGGTCAGCCCGTGCAGCTTCAGATTGTCCTCTACCAGCACACCATCCATAATCAGCTCCACGGGAAAATCCTGCGCACGCTGAGGAATTCCCATATCCTTTTTGGTGACAAACTGGTAGGCTTCCTTCTTCAATACAGAGACCTCTCCATTGTCTTCAAGCACGGCGTAGTCCACTTCTTCGATGTTGAAGATTCCCTTCTCCCTTAAGGATTGGTCCAGCGAATCCAGGGTATAGCGGATCTTTTTCATGTTGTTTTCCATGATCTTGCCATCTTCAATGAGTACGGTAGGAGAGCCGGAGATCCAGCTTCTCATCTTGCGGTTTTTTAGAGCCAGGACCGACAGCAGAAAAGCGGTAGCCGTAAACACCACAAGGGCCAAGACTAAATATGAGGCTTTCAGGCTGACATTAAACGCAAGGTTGGCCGCAAGAGAGCCCAGCGTAATACTGGTCACAAAATCATGAAAGGTCATATTGGAAATCGTCTGCTTGCCCAGTATTTTGGGAATGAACAGCAGCAGTAGCACCGATAGAATCGCCCGGATCAAAATTTCAGTATAGGTCATCCTTACCTCCTCCTCTTCACATTATCCCCAAACACAAACCACAACATATCCTTTAGAATAAATTCTCCTAAAGGACAGGGACTGATATAATAAAGGTTATTTCCTACTCTGATTTCTTGAGCTGCTGGTGGAGGACCGCAGGTAGGTGCGCACACAATGTATGGAAGAGACCGCAGCCGTACTGGCTGCGGTCTCTTTGCTGCCCAGAAAAAAGTAAAATCCGGCCTGTTTATGTAGAACAATAGTTCACTGCTTCACTCACCTTTACTCGCAATAACACTTTGTTTAGCGAATGGGCACCACCTTTGTCACCCGTGCAGGGAGTCGCTTTCGAAAGGCGAATTGTTAATAGCAAAATACCCCAAGCGGAGGAATCAAAATGGAAATGTACAAGACCAAGGAAGTTGCAGAGCTGCTGTCCGTCAGCCAGACCACGATTAAACGTTGGGCCGCCATGTTCCCTAATGTCTTTCCAAAGGACCGGTTTGGGCACTATATCTTCTCCCAGCAGGAAGTTAGCCAGCTAAAATCGATTAAAACCCGCATCGATCAGGGGGAAACCCTGGACCGCATTACGCTGACGGGCCACAACCAGCCTGCAGGACCGCTGCAGAGCACACGTCCGGTGCAGGCAGAGGATAAACCCATCCATGAAATGTGGTCCCGCATCACGCAAATCGAACACTCGCTGGACCAGAAAGCGGACGAGGTGGTCTCTGTACAGCTGCTCCGCCAGCGCGAGGAGCTTGAAGACCTGCGCCAGATGATTCAGCAGCTGGCGTTATCCATAGAAACGATACAACAGCCGGGACTCCAGGCAGCCGCCGCCCATGAAGAGCTGCACCCCGTTGCCGCTGCCAAGCTGAAGGCACCGCCTAAAAAACGCAGCCTGCTGCGTACTTTATTCTCGCTGTAAGTACAATCAGCCCAGGCCCCATGAAAAAGGGGTCTGGGCTGATTTTCTTCAAATAATGTACGGTTATTCCGCCTATTGAATAATGCCAATCCTATTCACCGGTGTTCAATCCACAAAAATATAGTTAAGATAACGGTAGAGTTACGCATCGGCTGCAATAGTAAATTTATAGCGGGAAAACCTCCACCTAAACCTTTCAGTTTCACCGTAAATCAGACTTTAAGTGGAAAACCTCCACCTAAACTCCCGGAAAATGCTCATTTAGGGATGTATGTAAGGAATTAGCGGGACATTTTCCCACTAGAATCTCTCTCTGTCCCTTTTAGTGATAATTAGATGGAGAAAATCCCGTTACTATGCCCTGTGCCTCTCAAGGAGCGCCTTTGGAACGAGCCACACTGCTTCCATGCTTAAAATTAGTTAGTTTATTCTGTACATCACAGCTTGCCGCAGGCAGGCCAAGAAGGAGCCGCTTATGTCTGTCCTTGAAATCATCCCCTGGATTGCCGCTTCCGTAGTTTTGCTATCAGTAGTGTGGATTGTGCTTGTAAGCTGGAGAAACGGGATCACGCCGATGCCGACTTCCAAATCTGTCCGGCTGGCAGTTGCCGCAGAGGTGAACCGGATTCCGGGGTACGGCAATATCATCGAGGCGGGTTCCGGGTGGGGGACGCTCGGGCTGGACGTTATCCGCCATTGCCCCGGCAAAAGGCTGACCGGTATTGAGAATTCCACCCTTCCTTTGTGGTTCTCTCAGCTGCTCACGGTGCTGCTCACCCGTTTCCTGCCGGCAGCCGGCAGGCGGGAGAGTCTGCGTAACAGGGTTTATTTTAAACGGGGAGATATCTATAAAACCTCCTATAGCGATGCCGGCATTGTGCTCTGTTATTTGTTCCCTGGCGCAATGGTACGGCTGGCGGAGAAATTCAAGCAGGAGCTGCCGCCCGGCGCAGTGGTGATCAGCGTCTGTTTTGCCCTGCCGGGCAGGCAGCCTATCCGCACTATAACCTGCAAGGATCGTCTGCGGACCAAGGTGTATGTGTATGCCTACTAAGCTTCACTCTGTCCTTTGAATGATAATACATACTTCCGGAAATAGTCTGCAAAAGGGGCATATAAACCTCGTGCCTCACTGATCTCATCCTTGAAGTCTTCTTGGATGATCTCAGCCTGACGAAATTCCAAATCGGCGGAGTATTCGCTGTGTGCATACATATTCAGCATATCATAGAAGAATCCGCATCCATTTTTCACTGTCTGATAGCCGTCTGCAAAGTCACCGGAGGCCTTCAAAAAAGCTGACCAGGATATTTCCCTCCGCTCATACCTCAGAAACAAACAACCGATATGAAGATCAAATAATGAATCCTCGAAAGCTTCGAACGGCTCAGAAAAGGCGTAATTATTCACAATCCTCTCCGCGTCCTTATTATAGCTGGTTACCGCAAGGTCAATAATCCAGTAGGGTGGTTTATCTAACCTTTCAATGATTTCGTCGCAGAACATGAAATAGTGCTCATACCAAATCAGCCCGGATTCAAGCATGATCGCCAATCTTCTTGTGAATTGTTTGTCCAGTTCTATCATATAAGAAAATCAGCCGAAGCCAGAACTACAGAGGTCTCGATTTGCCGCTCCGGTACATCCCAGTACTTTTGCAGGAGCATCTGTTTCTCGTTCGCCGTAACCAGAGCAAATCCGTTCTTAACATAAAAAGAGATCGCCCAGGACGCAGCTTCCCAGGTGCCGATCAGGATTGGCTTCTCTGTAAGGGAAGTAATATGTCTTAACAGGGAGGACCCGATGCCGCCTTGACGCCGGGCTGTTCGGACATACGCATGCCGGATCAATGCCACCTCTCCTTTATCCTGAATGCCCATCACCCCCACAAGCTCTCCGTCCTCTTCGATCCCCCAGAAAACAACCCCATTCTCAATCTCCTGGCCCAGCTCTTCCCGGCTCATATACGGCTCGTGATACCGGTCAGCTGGAATAACACCCTGGTATGCCTTGGCTGCATCGTTAATAATCCGGTACATGGTATCCTCATCTTGTTTCCCGCATAATCGAATCATTCTAGCCCTCCTCTGTATGGGTTTAACTTGTTCGTTAGCTTATGAGTGTCATATTTGATAACCCTGTTTTAACAGCTAATCCCCATCCAAAGTCCTCCTTCCGTGATAGCTCAGCACGAATAGAGTTCAGACCTTTTCTCCACTGCACAGGCACACTCGCAAAGTCCGGACGGATACGTCCATCCTGTACAGGCGGATCCCAGCACCAGTTACCTTGATATACTTCTGCATCATTTACCCATAGCCGGATAGTGTCGCTGAAACCAAGTGTTAGGATCGTCTCTTGCTGTTCATCGACCATAAATACACTTTTCACTTCAACGGTTGCTCCCGGTTCCGCCTTATGTATTCTGTTGATGTTGAGAACGCCATTCTCCTCCACTAAGGCAGGTGTCCAATGCTGTTCCAAAGGCCTGTCCTGCATAAACACATTCGATACGTGCCATTCTGTTATAAACGTTTCGGATATAAGTGTGTCCAGGGCCCTTATGCTTCTTGATGCAGGTACCGGGTGAATTTCCTCAATAGAAAAGTTGCGGATATATGCCGGCAAGTAACTCCATACTCCCACTTTTCCGGATTGCCCGCCGTGCTGCAGGCTGGATAGAACAAGTGCCGGCTCTGTTGAGCTATTCCCAAAGTAAACCTTCGCTCCATCCGGATCCACTTCAACCGTTAAATCCCTCCATTCGCCAGTTGTGTTCGGGAGCGGCCTCTGATAGAATGGCCCGTTATAAATCTGCCAGGTCATGGATCCGTTCATAATGGGATCATATTGAATTTCAAGCGGAGCCAGATAAATTAGTTCATAATTCTCGGAATCAATTGCATCAAAAACTAAACCAACGAAACCTACTTCACCGGGGATAGCCACCTCAGCATGAAGCCGATACGCCTCATACCTCACCTCTTCACGCAAAAATATAGCAGAATTCATTTTACTCAGATATAGCGCTTTTCTGCCCTTCCATTCAGAGGGACAGGCACCAGAATCCCCCACGTCGAATTTCTCCAAATCATCCCATAACGTATAAGACTGTTTTCTACCTGTCATTCCTACTACGCCCCTTCACTTCTTTTATCCCATAGAAATAAAACCACCTTAAGCGTCCTCCTTATTTTATCAGATACCCTCACTCCAGGAAAATAATTCTAAATCTGACACATAGACTTGTCTCCGGGGTAGGCTCAAGGCATTTCCGGCAAAAAACCTCCGCCCATATGGGCGGAGGCTCTGGTAGCTATTGCGATCTATTGCTTAATGTTCTTTATTTCTTATTCGCCAGGAAAGCGTCGATCTGCGCTTGCAGCTCGGTCTGGATTTTTTCAACGCCTGCTGCTTTCAGCTGCTTGTTCAGGTCTGCAAGGCCTTTGTCGATATCGTCGATTACGCCGTATTCGAGCGGAATGGCGTAGCGGAGCATTACATTGCCGACATTGGCAATTTCCGTTTTCACTTTGCTGTTGTCGAATACGAATGTTTCCAGATCATAGTGGTAAACATCCGCTTCCCAGTTTTTAACGAAATCGGAAGCTTCCTGCGGGAAGGCTTCATTGTCGCGGTTAAGCGGCGAGTTGAAGTTCCAGTTCGAGAAGCCGGTATAGTTCGGGTTCTTGTCGAGTGCTTTGTATTTGTCATCGCCAACCGGTTCATAGTGTACGCCGCTGATCCCGTACATCATCAGGTCATGCAGCTGTTTATCATTTTGCATCAGATTGATGAACATCAGGGAGCGTTCCACATTCTTCGAAGTAGCATGGATCGATGTACCGTTCTGTGTCGAGATCGCTACCGATTTCTTCTTGCCCGGGTTGATGTCAGCCAGTGCGACTTCATAAGGCGAATTTTCCTGGCGCATCAGCGCCATCAGTGCACCAAGGGTACCGTTGTTGTGCGTAATCGATGCGGTTTTGCCTGCTTTGAAGTCAGCCTGATGATCGTTTTTGCTGTTCAGTACGTTTTTCGACCAGGCATTGTTATCCGCAAGATCCTTGTAATAAACCAGCAGATCTTTGAATTCCTGTGTTTCATAAACATTGAATACTTTGCCTGTCGGATCGTCTAATTTGAAGGCAAACGGAAGGTCAAGGTCGAACATATTCCATTCGTTCTGCTGCTTCAACAGTACACGGTCCAGGTTATGATATTTCCAGTCGCCAGTTTCCGGTGTGAACGGGGTAACACCCTTTTCTTTTTCAGCGATCGTCTTCAAGTAAGTAGCATATGATTCCGGGCTGTTGATTTCAGGAAGATTATATTTCTTGCGCAAATCCTCACGGTACAGGATCATCTTCTCAACCGACTCGCCTCTGTTTTGCGGAACCATGTACAGCTTACCGTTAACCTTGGCCTGATCCCAGCTTACATCAGACATAGCTGCTACAGTTTCCGGCATGTATTTATTAAGCAGATCATCGGTCAGTTCCAGGAATCCGCCCTTCAGTGCCTGGTCATTGTAGCCGGCCCAGTTCGCCGAATAGATGAGGTCGAAATCTTCATTAGCCGCGAGCTTCAGCGGATATTTCTGCGCCCAGTCGGACCAGTCCAGGAACTCGCCTTCTACAGTCGCATTGATCTTTTCCTTCAATACTTTGTTGATTTCTGCAAAAACACTATCATAATCTACCGGCTTAGGTCCCACAAAAATCATTTTCAGCTTCACTTCTTTGGATGTATCGATGGCATCTGAAGCTGCAGGATCTGCCGCATTCCCGGTGTCTGTAGCATTACTTCCGGTCTCTGACGCATTATTGGTAGCCTCTGCCGGTGCATTGGCATTGTTATTGCCGCCGCATGCACTCAGAATCATAACGAAGGTTAAAACGAGCGCCAGCAACATCATTCTATTTCTTTTTAGCATCTCAAGCCTTCCCCCTTGTAGTTAGATATGAAATCTATTGATAAACCGGGTATACCCGGGTTCACCCTTTCACCGCGCCAATCGTTAAACCTTGGACAAAGTATCTCTGCACGAATGGATAAGCCAGCAGAATCGGACCCGTTGCTACGACGGTCATAGCCATCTTGAGGCTCTCGGTCGGAATTGCAGTGGTTACTACAGCTCCGGCACCCATCATTGCTTTACGCATACCATCCATATTGCCCAGCATCTTGTACAAATAATACTGAAGCGGCATCAGCTTCTCATCGGATATAAACAGCAGGGCATTGTACCAGTCATTCCAGTAAGCCAGGGCAAGGAACAACCCGATGGTAGCGAGCGCCGGCTTCGAGAGCGGCAGGATCAGGCGGAGGTAAATCTTGAAATCGCCCGCACCGTCAATTTTAGCCGATTCGACAATCGCTTCCGGAATGCTGCTCATAAACGACTTCATAACAATGATGTAGAAGACATTGAGCATCATCGGTACGATTAGGGCCATTGGTGTATCCTTCATGTTGAGATAGTTGACAATGAGCAGGTACCATGGAACCAGCCCGCCGCTAAACAGCGTCGTAAAGAAGAAGAAGAATGAAAACTTATTACGCCATTTGAAATCTTTACGGCACAGCACATAAGCCGTCATCGATGTCAGGAACAAACCCAGCAGCGTACCGGTTACCGTAACCCCAATGGTTACCAGGTAGGCATTTATCATTTCCTGCGGGTATTTGAACAGAATGCTATAAGCCTCGGTAGAGAAGGCCGTCGGTATAAACTGGTAGCCATCCGTTACGATCTTCGTTTCTTCAGTAAGGGATGAAGATACGACAAGAATAAACGGGAAGATACATAAAACTGCGAGTATGATCAGGGATACATAACCAATGCCTGAAAATATTTTACGATCAAGCTGCTTCATATCGTTACCTCCATTATAGAAAACTAACTTCGTATACTCCTAGAAAAGGGCGCGGTCTTTGTCGTACTTGCGGACAGCGTAGTTTACAGTCATGATTGTTACGAATCCGAGCACCGATTGGAACACGCCAGCCGCAGCCGACATCCCTATATCATTGGAAGTAATCAGCGATCTGAATACGAAGGTATCGATAACGTCTGTCGAAGAGAACAGCAGCCCGTTGTTGCCGACCATGTTGTAGAACATCCCGAAATCTCCGCGGAAAATGTTCCCGACCGCCAGCAGCACCAGAATAATAATCGTCGGATACAGATTCGGTATCGTTACTTTCAGGATCCGCTGGAAAATGTTAGCGCCGTCAATTTCGGCCGCTTCGTACATCTCGGTATCGATCCCTGAAATCGCGGCCAGGTACATTACTGTACCATATCCAAGACTCTTCCAGGCAGCTACGATTACCAGAATGTATGGCCAGTAGGCAGGTGTATTGTAAATATCGACAGGCTCAAGGCCAAGGCCCCGAAGCAGCGCGTTCACTGTGCCGATATCATAGTTGAGCAGGTTATAGGCAATCGCGCCGACAACGACCCAGGAGATAAAATAAGGCAGAAACAACGCCGATTGCGTGATTTTGCGGAACCATTTGCCCCCGACCTCGAACAGCATAATCGCGGCAAAGATCTGCAGAACGTTATTCACGGTAATAAACGCAATGTTGTATAGTGCCGTATTTCGCGTAACCCTCCAGGCATCCCCTGATTCAAAGAAAAAGCGGAAATTATCCAGCCCGTTCCAGGCGCTTCCGAAGATCCCTCCGGCGTAATCATATTTCTTAAAGGCAATTACGATACCCGCCATCGGGATATAAGCAAACAGGAGAAAAAATGCAACTGCCGGTGCCAGCATCAGTAAGAGAACCTTGTAATTTTTCAAATCGCTCCAGAATGTATGCCCTTTCATTTCTGCACCCCTCTCTTCTCTATATGTCTCATTATAAGAGGGGGCGGGCGTTAAGATAATTCAGCGAAACAACTAAACCTAATACTAATTCAACGATTCGACAAAAAAAATAAACCCCTGTTCCATCCGGAACAGGAGCCTATCCAATGTATTCAAATTTTATGTTTCTTCCGGTACTCACCGGGCGACATTCCCATATGCTGCTTGAACTGCCGGTTGAAATAAATGATGTTTTTATAGCCGGCCTGCTCTGCAATTTCATACACCTTTTTTGTCGGATCCTGCAGCAGCTCACATACCCGTTTCATGCGGAGTTCACCGACGAAGTCGCTGAACAGGCTGTTCGTTTCCACCTTGAACAGATGACCCAGATAGTTGGGGGTGAAGTCGAAATGGGCAGCCACCTCGTTTAAAGTGATCTTTTGGTCCAGTCTGTCCTTCACATATTCGGTGATTTCATCGATCAGCTTCCGTTTCTGCCGCTGGCGCTTCAAATACAGCCGCTCCGACAGCTCGAAGAATCTTCTCCGCAGCCAGGACAGGATATCATGCACCGTTTCGAACTGAAACAGTACAAACGGCTGATGGGATTCCCAATTCAGAATCTCATACAAATGCTCGTTCATCTGCCGCAGATCCGCATGGAGCTTAGAGGTAATCCGGATAATAATATCGTAAATCTCATTTTTCTGGGAGAGCGGGCTGTCCCCGGCAAACAGCTGCAGCAGACAATCGTCAATAGTGGTCAAATCATAATCGAGCATAGCCTTAAGCATCCGTTCCACAATTTCCTCTAAATCTGGCGCGATTCTCTCCTTCGGGTGCCACTCTGAGGCATCCTGGATGAGCCGGTTTTTGCCGACAATCCATTTAATGCTGAGCGCAGCCTGGGCCTGCCGGTAGGAATCATGCAGCTTGACCGCTTCTGTGGTGTACATCCCTCTTCCAATCGTAATGGAGCAGTTAAACTGCTGATAAAACGCGCGGATCAGCTCTTCCAGCAAGGCAGTGAAAGACTGTTCCTGTACCGCAGCCAAGATCACAAAGTGATAGTCGTAGGTCATGATCACCATACCCAAATTATGCTCCTCAGCGAACTTCCGGATGAACTGGCCGGCACTGCTGCTCCATGCGCTCCGCTCTTCTTCACTCCAGCCTTTCATCTTCCAGGCCATATCGTCGATCTCAATGATGGCGACCGCCGATGCGCCCTGTAAGTAAGATGTAAGCACACTTTGCACATGCGCCTCCACCTGCCCCGGGGCAGACTCATTGAACCAGCGCAGCAGCAGCTCCTGATTGACCAGCGACAGCGTTTCGGATAAGGATATATTCTGCTCCCTCTCCTGCTTGATCTTGGTACAGAGTCTGGACAGCATCTCGCCAAGCTCATCGTCACCCACAGGCTTGAGCAGATAATCGGATGCATTCAATTGAATCGCCTCTCTGGCATAGCTGAAGTCCTGATGTCCGCTGATAAAAACGATTTCCACCTGAGGATTCAGCTCTTTTGCCTTCCGCGCAAATTCCACCCCCGTCATGATCGGCATGCGGATATCGGAGAGAATAATGTCAATCCGGTGCTGTTCCATCAATTTCAATGCGGCAAAGCCGCTTTTCGCCGTGATAACGCTATGCAAAGGCAAATGTTCGCTGCCCGCGACGCGCCGTCTGAGCCATTCCAGATCGATAGCCTCGTCATCCACCAGCAGAATATTTATTTCCATTGCTTACTCCCCCATCACTTCACGTATTTCTGCATTCTCCACAGGTAAAATAATCTGCACGGTTGTTCCTGCGCCAAAATAGCTGCCGATCTGCATGCCAAAGTCATTGCCGTATCTCAGCTTGATCCGTTCCTCAACATTCTTCAGGCCATAGCTGCCCGTCTGGAACGTGCTTGAACGCATTTTTCGCAGGGTATCCGGCCTCATGCCGATCCCGTTATCAATCACCTTGAGTTCAATGCGGTCGCCAAGCCGCTTTCCAGTGATCCGGATTGCAATCGTCTCCCCGAACCAGGCGTGCTTGAATATATTCTCCACAAACGGCTGCAGGATCAGCTTGATAATCGGAACCTGCAAAATTTCCGGATCAATATCATAGTAGACCTCGAAGGCATCCGCATATTTGACTCTCTGAATCTCCAGATACATTCTCACCTGCTCCAGCTCTTTTTCAAGCGAGATGTACACCTGGCCTTCGTTCAAGGTAAGCCGGTAAAATTTCGACAGCCCCTGTACCATTTGCGTCACCTTCTCGACTTCGCCCAGATTAGCCAGACTGCCGATGGTCGACAACGTATTGTATAAGAAATGCGGGCTGATCTGGGCCTGCAGCACATCCAGCTCCGCCTGCTTTTTCTGGATTCCCTGCACATAGACGTTATGGATCAGCTCCTGGATGCTTGCCGCCATCTGATTAAAGCTGTTCGCGATGTAGACAAATTCGTCATTCCCCGGAAACCCGATCCGCTTGTAAAAGTTTCCTTCCTGAAAGGAGCGGGCCAAATAGACGATCCGCTTAATTTTCTTGCCGGATATACGGGCAACCAGGAAGCCGATCACCGCCATCACCAAAAAGCTGATAGCGCACACGGTAGTGATCACCTTCTGCATCCGGCTTGCATCCTTGTTCAGATAGGTGTGTGGTACCCGTGCCTCGATGACATAGCCCGATAACGAAATATCTTCACTAATGATTAAATAAGCGTCCTGCTTGGCCTGCTTGTCCACTGCACCCTGCTCATACAGCGTCAGTCCGCTAGTTCGGTCAATCAGGCGCAGATCCAGACCCTGATCAACCGGAAAGGTATCGAAACTGCCGAACAGCTCGTCAATTCTCGCGGTAACCCGGATATACCCGATAACAGCCGGGGCAGCATTTGAGGCAACCAGCTTGCGGAAATACGAAATGTTGCCCAGTTCGCGGTCGCTGTCCGCCTGCAGCCACACGCTGTCTTTATTATTCGTAACGATCGACTTGAACCATTCCGTATTCTCGATAGTCCGGGAAGGGAGCACATAATAATCGCTTCTGCCGATGGGGGCTGACATTTCATCACCGGTAATTTCAAGCATCGACTCATTTACGGTGTATAGCGCAAGTCTCAGCTTGTTTCCGTATAATTGCAGAGGAGCCTTCATATAAGGAACGATATCATCCCGCATTTTGAGCATATTCTCCAGGGGCTCTCCCCTAAACTGCAGCGCATTCTGGAAATTCGTATTGAGAAACAGCGAATTGCTCATCCGTTTGATCTCATCGGTCTGGTATTCGATATTGTTTCTTGTCTGCTTCAGGGCCGTCCGTACATTCGTTTCTGCCATCTCGGTCCTGGATTCGACGAGCATCGTATAAGCAATATAACCAACCAGTATATCTGTCAGAAGTACAAGAATGAGATACGGGATCATCATTTTGTAGGTGAACGGGATATACTTTTTACTGGACAAGAACCTCTCCATCGTCATGCTCCCTTATTTCCGTGTTAATGGCACAGCTTATAGTTTCATCCATTCTACAACGAACTGAAAGCGGTTACTATAGTTTCCGCCTGGAATGATGCGGAAACCTAGCTTACCTCCGCTTCATTCGGTATGATAATCCTCCAGTTACGGCTGCATTCCGTCCTCAATCCGCTTCATGAACTCTTCCACGGCGCTGTAGCCGAGCTGCTTGAGGTACCAGTTGTTGGCTGCAGCCTCGATCAGTCCGGCGATGTCGCGTCCCGGCTGAAGCTGAATCTCGATATGCGGGATCCGGACCCCGAGATATTCGCTAAACTGAGTGACCTGCTCCAGTTCATTGTTCAGGGAATTCTCCTGCCATGGACATAGTTCGATGTCCAGGACGATCCGGGTTTCGTCCTGAAATGCCGTGCGGCCGTATTGGCGCACAACGTTAATCAGGCCTATACTCCGCAGGGCCAGGAACTCGCGTGTGGTCTCATTATGGGTTCCCAGCAGCGTAGCCGGGCCCAGCTTTTTAAGCACGACAATATCGTCCGCTACGAACCGGTGGCCTCTGCCAATGAGCGTATGCGCGGTTTCGCTTTTGCCGATGCCGGACTTGCCCCGGAGCAGGATGCCGATGCCCGACACATTAATGCATACCCCATGAATCGACAGCTCCGGCGCGAGTGTCTTCACCAGATAGCTGTCCAGTTTGGCAATAAATTCAGTCGTCGTCTCTGTCGTCCGCAGCAGGGGAATGCCCTCCTGATCGCAGAATAGGGTCAGATAAGGGATTTCCTGCTGGCCTGTCGTGACAACAAAGCATGGCGGATGATATTTAACGATGTTTCCGATATGCAGCATGCGGTCCTCTACGCTTAGCGTCAATAAATAGTTAATTTCCTTGCGTCCGAGCACCTGCACCCGTTCCATAGGGAAAAAATCAAAATACCCGACAAACTCCAGGCCCGGTCTGTGCGTCCGCGGGCGGGTAAT
Source organism: Paenibacillus tianjinensis (assembly GCF_017086365.1). Lineage (NCBI taxonomy): Bacteria > Bacillati > Bacillota > Bacilli > Caryophanales > Paenibacillaceae > Paenibacillus > Paenibacillus tianjinensis. The sequence goes on from NZ_CP070969.1 coordinate 6,131,423, forward strand.
CGTGCGGTCCATACGGCTGGCTCCGGCAAGCACTTCCAAATGAAATTTCTCAGTAAGACTTTGAACCGTGATCGACTTCATAATTGTTCTCCTCCTGCGTCTTCTCTTTTTTCATGATTCCCCTAAATAGCTTGTATTCTAACCATGCTGATTATATATTAAAATCAATATATAAGACTTTAGTCCCATAAAGCTTCATAATTACCAATAATAGCAAGAAGGTGTAGCGTATTGAGTTTGGGATCCTGTGTTGATTTAATCCTGTGCTTTATTTTATTTTTATTGTTGATATACATATTCGCTTCTGTCACGATTACGAAGCTACACAAGGTATATTTAGCCTTTCACTTTTCCATGATGCTGTGGCCTTACTGCCAGTTCGCGATCAAAACCGTCGATAATCCGGTCTATCAGCTGTTTTATGTAAAGCTTGCCTTCGTGGATGCTGCTATGCTGACTACAGGCTGGATTTTTTTCATCATTCTGATCTCCGGCCAAACCCAATTTCTAAAGCGGAAAATATTGATGCTCCTGTTTATCCCAGCCTTCATCTCCTCGCTCGGTGTGGTGCTGAATCCGAACGGCTGGTTTGTTCTCCCGGTTAACGGCGGATATGTTGAAAGAATCTATGGCCCTATTTTCTGGATCAATATTTCCATACTCATTATCCACGCTATTGTTTCCTTATATATTCTATATGTGGCGCTCGTCTCTGACCAGGCAGACCGGATAAAAAACCAGGTCATGTACATGCTTAAAGGGATCCTTGCGGTGACTGTGTTTCTTCTGCTTGATATCTTCCTGAATGTCGTCCTCGACGATTATCTGCCGGTTATTCCGGGATTCACTTCCCTGGGTATAGTGATATCCGCCATTTTCTTCCTGATTACCATTCAACAGGATAAAGTATTTGATATTGTGACCATCGCCCATCAGGACATTATTGATACGATGGAATACGGAATACTTGTGCTCGATGACCAGGAGCGGGTGGTAGAGATTAATCAGGCGCTGCACCCCTACTCGGTTCTGAAGACCGGTGACCGGTTCCATATGGAAGACATCCTGCCGGAGAGTGCAGAACATGCAGGACTTTTTCTGCATAAATATCTGAACCGGCCGGATGAGAGCGCTGAAATTGAATTTCTGCATCAAGACAGCGGGTTATACATCAGTATTCATGTCGCGCCTATTAAAGTCAGTGCAGTCAGGGTTGGGCGGATCATCACCTTCCAGAATATCACAGAGCTCCGCCGGCTCATTGATGAGACTAATCATCAGAATACCATTCTGCAGGAAAGAAATGAATCCTTAATTAAGGTGCAGGAGGAGTTATTTCAGACGAACCGCAAGCTTATGAAGATGGCTATCACCGACAGCCTGACAGGATGCTATAACCGTCATTATCTGACGCAGCAGTTAGAGAAGGAAGTTAACCGGAGCCGGGATTATGCACTCCCGTCTGCACTGATCCTGATCGATATCGATTTCTTCAAAGCGGTGAATGACCGTTACGGTCACTTAGCCGGGGATGCGGTGATTTGCGGGACAGTCGAGGTCCTCCAGCAAACGCTGCGGCAGGATGATATTCTGGCCCGTTACGGCGGAGAGGAATTCATCATCTATTTACCCGGTACGGATGAGGCCCAAGCGCTTGCTATAGCGGAGCAGCTCAAATCCAATATCGAATCCAATAAAATGAGTATCGACAACATAGACCATCCGGTGTCGGTTACCATCAGCATGGGGCTGCTAAGTGTCAGTGATTTCAAGGCCCGGCAGCCCAAAGAGGCTTCCGCCTACCTGAGTGACTTGTTCAAAACAGTTGACCAAGCCCTGTATGCCGCTAAACATCAAGGCCGCAACCGGATTGTTCCGGTTAGGGGATAAAAGAGAAAGACCAGTTCCGGGCGGGAGAAATCCGCCGCTGAACTGGTCTTCACTCTTTTATTGAAGCCTGATAAGCCCCTGTGCTAGTGCATGCCTTCCGCAAGCCCGGTGAAAATCACGCCCAGTGCATAAGCGCCGGCATCGGGGTAACCGAGGCTCCGCTCGCCGACCGTACCCGCTCTGCCCATCCGGGCCACGATCGTTTCGGTCTGCTTGGCTCCTTCCACAGCGGCAGCCGCCGCCTTGCCCGAAGCCGTGCGGAAATCTTCGCCCTGCAGGGCACTGTTCTTCCACGATTCGGCGTAAGGAACCAGCGCATCGATGAGCGTCTTGTCACCCACCACAGCCCCTCTGCCAAATGCTCTTTCTCCGGTGTCCTGGATGCCTTTAACTACGGCAGCCATCATCTCAGCGAACTCCTGCATCGATAATTCGCTTCTGGCTCCAGCATATTTGCCGGCAGCCCGGAAGCCTGAACCCCAAATAGGGCCGGATGCCCCGCCGCAATGCTCCATAATAACCAGCGAGCAGGCATCCAGGAAGCTTCCGATATCGGAAATATGCTTCTCTGTAATCTCTTTCCATTCTGTCTTTAATTGCTTGAACCCTTTGGCGACACTCATTCCAAAGTCGCCGTCTCCGGCATGGGCATCCAGCTCACAGAACGGAATCTCATTCTGGATAATGATTTCGCTCATTTTATCCATGCCGTACAGCAGATTGTTCAGGGTCAGCTTATCTCCTGCAATCCTGGCATAATCCGCATCCGTCTCACAGGTAAAGGATACCTCCTGTTCCGGCTCCCTGACGGCCTCTGTATATTTCACCGGCTCGAACGGTCCCTGCAGGAACAAGGCAGGGGTATGACACTCGTCAGCAAGCAGCTCCTTGAGCTGATCATCCAGCTTCATCAGCGACAGGGAGGCCCCAGCCATATCGATGCTGGTCATGAAATTGCCGGCCAGTACATTATGTACTGTAATTTGTCTGGCATCCAGTTCACGGACGACTGAGTTGTTCAGCAGATACAGCTCCTGAAGCGGGGTGCCGCCGAATCCGTTGACGAGTACCGTAACCTCCCGGACCTTGTCACCGCTTGCTTCCAAGCTCTCCAGTAAGGCGGAAACCATTCTGCCAGCCAGCTCGTCCGCTGTTAAGACAGGCTCTCTGCGGATACCCGGTTCACCGTGAATGCCGACCCCATATTCCATTTCATTATCCTCAAGCTTGAAGGTAGGCGTTCCCTTGGCCGGAACCGTGCAGGAAGTGAAGGCGAAGCCGATGCTCCGGGTATGATTAATTGCCTTTTGGGCCGCTTCCTTCACCTCCCGAAGGGACATTCCCCGCTGCGCTGCCGCACCGGCGATCTTATGCACCAGGACCGTACCGGCTACCCCTCTTTTGCCGACGGTATAGAGGCTGTCTTCCACGGCAATATCATCATCGACCTTCACATAATCGACCTCTATGCCGTCTTCACCCGCCAGAAACGCGGCATTCTTGAAATTCATCATATCGCCGCTGTAATTTTTGATAATTAATAAGGTTCCCTGCTGCCCCGCCGTAGAGCGGATCGCCTGGTACACCTGAATTTGGGAGGGAGACGCGAAGATATCGCCGCAGACTGCGGCATCCAGCATCCCTTTCCCGACGAATCCGGCATGAGCGGGTTCATGTCCGCTTCCCCCGCCGCTGATTAACGTCACTTTGTCCGGATTCAACTGCTTCTTCTTGATGACTTTGTACTTGCTGTTGAATTCCAGTTCAGGATGGGCCAGCACCAGCCCGCTGCACATCTCCCGTACCATTGTCTCCGGTGTATTTATGATTTTCTTCATCTTAAACCCCCTTGGCCAGCTTGTAGTTCCGGCCTAACTGGTCTGCTACCCGAATGGCTGCGGCAACAGCTTCTGCAGTGACCGGGAACGGCATCGAATGAATCGACTCTTCCGCAATGCAGGCCTTCAGCGCCACATTCAGCAGCTCTTCTGGCGAAATGCTATCCACTCCAATGTCTGCCAGGCAGACTGGAAGACCCACAGAGATACAGAATTCCAGTACCTCGTTCAGCTCGCTGCCGGCAGCATTCTCAAGCACCAATTGGGCGATAGTACTGAACGCCACTTTCTCGCCATGATAATAGTGGTGCGTACCCTCAAGCGAAGTCAGACCGTTATGAATCGCATGGGCAGCAGCAAGTCCGCCGCTTTCAAACCCTAAGCCCGATAACAGGATATTGGTTTCTATAATATTCTCCAGCGCAGGGGTGACCTGATTGCAGTCGCTCGCCACCTTGGCATTTAGTCCGTCTTTGAGTAAAGTTTCATAACAGAACTTCGCCAGCACAAGGGCGGTATTGGTTCCTTTAGCAGGTCCGCACACGCCCTCGCGTACACCGCAAGGCAGGCCGGCGTTGACATTCGAGTAAGAGTTTGAAGTCGCCCGGGCTTCGAAATAAGTCGAGAGCGCATCACCCATCCCGGATACGAGAAATCTTGTCGGCGCATTTGCAATCACCGTTGTATCGATCATGACAACACTGGGGCTTTGCTTGAAATAAGCATAGTCATCGAACTGTCCCTCCGGTGTGTACAGAACGGCTGAATGGCTTGTCGGCGCATCGGTCGCCGCGATCGTCGGCACGATAATCAAGGCTTCGCCTTCGGCTACGCATTTCGCCGTATCAATGGCCTTGCCTCCGCCGAGTCCGATGGTGCAGGAACAGGAATTCTCCCGGGCCAGCTCCTTGAGGCGCGCGACCTCCTCGCGGGAGCATTCGCCCCGGAAATTGCTCTCTACGAGCGTAATCTTGAACTTATCGGCGGTAAAATCAAGCTTCGCCTGCACACGCTTCACGTCATCCGGGTGGGCGATAAGAAGTGCTGAATTGCCGAAGGTCTGTACAAAGTAACCGAGGTTGAACAGCTCATCCTCACCTTGCACATATTTAGTTGGGCTGATAAAGGCTTTTCTCATCTGAACTCCTCCTAAAAGTTTTGCGGAAGATCCGCTTCTTTTTGAAATACTTTGCAGCAAAACTGGCTTCGTAAGCATAGACCTAGTTTTACGGAAGATCCGCTTCTTTGAAATAACTTTGCAGCAAAACTGGCTTCGGAAGCATTGCTAATTCTTTTTATAGGTCAAGTATAGTCTGCCCAATATCTATAAGCACTGTACTATCCTCACTAAATTAAGCGTTTTCAGATTGTGTTTTCTTGTTATATACTTGTCGGGTAGTATAATCTTGCACTCTATTTCCCGATTACCTAGGCTTTCGCAACATTAAGGAGGACAACCATGAGCAATCCGCTGTTCAATCTGGAGAATATTATCGACCTGGAGAAATGGCATGTGCTGCAGGACTCCCTCGCGCTCGTCACCAAGATGGCGATTATTACCGTTAACTATAAAGGCATCCCTGTCAGCAAGCACAGCTACTGCCAGCCCTTCTGTCAGGGAGTGAGGAAGGATGACGTGCTGTCGCAGTACTGCCAGAAATGCGATGCCCGGGGCGGTCTTGAAGCGGTAAGACTCAATGCCCCTTATATCTATCAGTGCCATTTCAACATTGTCGATATTGCCATCCCGATCATCATTGATAATCAGTACATTGGAGCAGTCATGGCCGGACAGATCAGGCTCCGTGATTCCGGCCACCAGCTGGAGCAATTGGTCTCACGGCCGCCGAGTGCCGATACAGAACAGAAGTTCACAGCGCTTGAAGCAGAGTATGCGTCCTTGCCGGTCTTATCCTATGAAGAAGTATCGACCACCGCAGATATGCTATTCCACCTGTGCAATTATGTTGTAGGTGAAGCCATCTCGAAGAATACGACGATCCAAATGTACAAAAAACGCTGCTCAGGGAACCGGCCTCACCCGCCATCGACTTTGCTCCTGCCTCCAATCAGGTCTACGGCAACCTTCAGGCCATGCAAAGCGAGCTATCTAATACGCTGGTAGAACATTCGATTAAAGAGCTTAGCGTGAAGCAGTTCCGGTCATCCAATCCGCTGCTGCAGCCTGCCTTTGATTATTTCTATCAGAATAAGCATAAGAATATTACCCTGAACGACATGGCCAAACAATGCCATATCAGCCCGAGCTATTTCAGCCGGATCTTCACCAAAGAGACCGGGGAGAACTTCTCCACCTTCGCTCCGCGGCTGAAGATCGAGTGGGCCAAGCAGCTCCTGGAGATAACGGATCAGCCCGTCAATCAGATCAGCGACACGTTAGGCTTCTGTGATGCCGGCTACTTTATTAAGACCTTCAAAAAGTTTGAACACCTCACCCCTTCCGTATACCGGACTATGTACCGTAATAAACAATAGGACTGACAGCACAGTGTTGAAATGGAGGAGCAATATGGAGGTTGCCAAGCGTCTTCATCCGGCGAGATGGTTCGGGAAGTAATTTCTCGAATAAAAGGCAGGTCCCCGTTCATCATCGGAGGCCTGCCTTTGTTCATGCACTTTGTCAGAAATAAGCCTGCTTTTGCGGTGCTTCTTCGCGCAGGCCCAGCGACTGCGTTACGGACGCCAGAACCTCCTGAAGCAATTCGGGGTGGGCTGCCAGGGACACGCCATAGGAAGGGATCATTTCTTTAATTTTCGGCTCCCACTCCTTCATGTGCTGCGGGAAGCATTTCTCCAGCACCTCCAGCATGACATGGACAGCCGTGGATGCTCCCGGAGATGCGCCAAGCAGCGCGGCTACCGAGCCGTCGGCGGCGCTGACCACTTCCGTACCGAATTGAAGCGTCCCTTTGCCCTCCGCCGTATCCTTAATCACCTGCACACGCTGGCCGGCAACGACGATTTTCCAGTCTTCACTTTTGGCGTTCGGAATAAACTCGCGTAATTCATTCATCCGCTGCTCATTCGATAACATCAGCTGCTGGATCAGATATTTGGTCAGCGCCATTTCCTTGGCACCTGCCGCCAGCATCGTGAACAGATTATTCGGTTTAACGGAATTAATCAGATCCAGGTTGGACCCTGTTTTGAGGAACTTTGGCGAGAAGCCGGCAAACGGCCCGAACAGCAGCGCCTTCTGATTGCCGATATACCGGGTATCCAGATGCGGAACCGACATTGGTGGGGCACCGAGCTTTGCTTTCCCGTATACTTTGGCATGATGCCGCGCGATAACCTCGGGATTCTGGCAGACCATGAATAATCCGCTTACCGGAAACCCTCCGATATGTTTGGACTCCGGGATACCGGTCTTTTGCAATAAAGACAGGCTTCCGCCGCCAGCACCGATGAAGACGAATTTGGCCGCATGGTATTCAATCTGCCCGGTATCCAGATTCTGCACTTTAACCTTCCATAAGCCATCGCCAGTCCGTTTAATATCCTTGATCCCGTGCTTGTAATGGACCTCAACCTTCCGGCTTTGCAGATGATCGAATAACAGCCGGGTCAACGCGCCAAAGTTAACATCTGTTCCTGCATCGGTTTTGGTTGCGGCGACCGGCTGATTCGGGGTGCGTCCCTCCATCATTAGCGGAATCCATTCCTTCAGCTTCCGGGGGTCATCGGAGAACTCCATGCCTTGAAACAGCGGATTTTTTGATAGCGCTTTAAATCGCTTGTTCAAAAAACTAACCGCCTGCTCCCCCTCCACCCAGCTCATGTGGGGAATCGGCATAATGAAGTCCTGCGGACGGCGAATTAAATTGTGGTCCACCAGATAGGACCAGAACTGTCTGGAGAGCTGAAACTGTTCATTGATTTTGACCGCTTTACTGATATCTACCGACCCGTCGGGCTTCTCGGACGTATAATTAAGCTCACAAAGTGCGGCATGACCCGTACCCGCATTGTTCCATTCGTTAGAGCTTTCTTCTCCCGCGCCTGCAAGCTTCTCAAACACTTTAATTTCCCAGTCCGGGGCCAGCTCTTTCAGCAAAGCTCCCAAAGTCGCACTCATGACTCCTGCACCAATTAAGATAATGTCTGTTTTTTTCTGTACGCTGCTCATAAAAAACCTTCCTTATCTCTTGTATATTTGCAAAAAAGAAGCCGGGCCGCTCAGGGGCTAAAAGAAGCAAGGCTCCACTCAGGGATACTATTAAAAGGTTGTCGGCTATTATCAGATAATTATATACAATTTGAAGCAAATAAAAAATCAAAAGTTCAGCGCTGCTGCCTCCAGCTGTCTAATTACTTCGGTGCGTGCCTGCTCCGTGAATTCCAGACCGCCGCCCGTTTGTATAATCCGCCCTTCTCCGATCCGTCTGTCCAGCCAATCACTGACAAAACCCGGAGCATATCCGCCCTGCCCGAACTCGCCGCCGAAGGCAATCATCGAGGGGTACACTTCAAGATATGCCTCACGGCTTGGCCGCGGATAGGCATTCGTATACAGCCAGAACTGCACATCATACAGGAGCAGCGACAATTCATCTGCGTGAAAAGAGAAGTACCCCTTCTCTTCGACAATACGCGTGCACACCGCCCGGATTCGGGACTCTAGCTGCTCTACTTCTGTTACCCGGCTGCACAGCTCCGTCAGCAGAGGCGAGAACCGGCCCTGTGTTACCTTGCGCAGATCCTCTTCCTTATCTTCCTCTGAGGTATCGAATACCTCCTCATTCACCAGCCCGCGGATAAAGGTCTCGAAATCGGGCGCCAGATACGTAATTTCGTAGTTATCCTCCTGATCCACATGAATAACCTCAGGCTCCCCGTCCTTCCCGCAATAGCGGTAATCCAGCATGATCACATCATGTCCGGCTGACGGACAATCGCAGATCACCACGCCAATGTCAGGATAACCCCATTCTTCAATCATGAACTTACTGCCCAGCTCTCCGCAGAGGGAGTATTGTTTGTCCCGGCCAATGCCCATAATTCCGGTTATGGCGACATGGTCCTCTGCCCAGGAGGTCGCTTCTTCTGTAGGAAAGCATGTATTATACGGAACACCGCCGTTGTGCTGCTTCATCAGCGCAATATAGGAAGCCGGCAGCTTGTAGCCGAGTTCCTCCTCAACCGAGGCGATCAGCTGATCACCGGGCGGCTCCAGAACATATTCCTTCAGAGCATAGTCACTGTCATCCCAGAAGGCAGACAAGTCCATCCCTTCAAAAGGCACCGCCGGTTCCGCTTGCTCCGAATCTCTATGCTGTCTGCTGAGCTCCCGTCTCATTGATGTCAGCTTCGCTTTAGCCGCTTTCTGCCAGCTCCATTCGAGCCATCTTGCCGAATCGCCGTCATCCGGGTCAAGGGAAACCGCGTGGCCGAACGCCTGCGAAGCTTCCTCATATCTCTTGAGATAATAATAAGAATATCCTATGCGGAAATGCCACAGCGGGTCGTTCTGCCCTTCCCCGGCTATCTGCTGAAACTGCTCCAGCCCTTCCTCATAACGTTCCAGATTGTTATACGCTCTGCCCAGGCTGCTGATGATCCCGTAGTCCCGTTCACCCGGAGGAATCTCCAGCAGAGTGTCAACAATCTGCTGATGCTCGCCGTCTTCATGCCATTTTGTCAGCTGTGCGGTCAGGATAGTATCCATAGCCCTGTAACCTGCCTCCCCAGTCCAAAAATATGATGCTATTATTCTACCAGACTGGAGACAGCAAATGGAAATCGGCAGAACCTTCGCGCTAAAGGAAATACGTATCTTTTGTCGAATACCTATGCCTAAACCGGCGATTTGTACAATTTTTGCCAATCACACCACGGGAGGAATGAATCTATGGCTTTTACGATTAATAATCTCAAAGATAATCCTAATGTTGTGATTAAGGAGCAGCTTGGCGGATTTACAGTGATCGAATACAAAGAGGATTTAAGCAGCACAACTATGCTGGAAGCACAAGCCAACTACTTCATGAGCAAGATCAATATGCGCAATAAGCAGCTGATGATTGAACTGAATAACAGTGAGGTTATGCTGAGCGCGGGTGCTATGCAGTATATGGCGGGGAATATCGAAATGACCTCAGGTGTGAAGGGTGTCGGCGGTCTGATGCGCAATATTGTATCCAGTGCAGTGTCAGGAAGCAGTGCCATCAAGCCGCTTTATAAGGGGACGGGGACCATTCTTTTGGAAACCACCTACAAGTACCTGTGGTTAATTGACGTCGACAACGACCATATTGTCATAGATGATGGTATGTTCCTGGCTTGCGAGACCACGCTTGAGATCGCTGTAGCTGCGCGTAAGAATCTGTCCTCTGCGGCGCTGGGCGGAGAAGGCCTATTCAATCTAAGTGCCCGGGGTAAGGGCATCCTGGCCTTGGAAGCGCCGATTCCCACTGAAGAAGCTGTTGTGATTGAACTGCAGAACGATGTGCTGAAAGTCGATGGTAATTTTGCGCTAATGTGGTCTAACTCACTGGACTTCACCGTGGAGAAATCCGGGAAAACCAAACTGGGCTCTGCCGCGTCCGGTGAAGGACTGGTCAATGTGTACCGAGGAACCGGCATGGTTTGGCTGGCACCGCTGATGCAATACAAGAACAGCCCGTTCACACCTGCCGCTGCACGGCCATAAGGACCCGGTAAAGGGCTGGAAAGTAAACTACCCGAAAGCGCGCCCCGGCAATATACCGGAGCGCGCTATTTGTTCTGCCTGGAACTCCAGTCTCTTGACTTAAGTCAATGAAGCGCCGTTACCTGCTGAGTACAATGGAGTCATCTATTCAAACAGGGGGTCATGTTGATGTCTGCTGCAGTGGCACGAACCGGTGGTATTTCAATTATTCTAATGGCGGTGGCCGCCGCAATTACGTACGGAACAATTCATGGAAGTCTTATTGTTGATGGGGATGCTGCCGCTACCATCAGCCACCTGACAGCCTCTCCTCTGCTGTTCAGAGCTGAAATTCTCGGCTGGGTGCTGATTATAGCCTGTGACATCATAGCCGCCTGGGCCTTGTATACGGTTCTGAAGCCGGTGGATAAGGGACTGTCCCTGCTGGGTGCATGGCTGCGTCTATCCTATACAGCGGTACTCGCCGTTGCCGTCTCCTGTCTGGTTATCGTCTCACTGCTTACAGGCAGCAGGGGGCAAGAGCTATCCGGCTTCACATCCGGTGAGCAGCAGGCGGAAGTGATGCTGCTTCTCGGGGCCTTTGAAGCGGTATGGTCGATCGGTCTGATTCTGTTTGGGGGCCATCTGCTGATTGTGGGGCTGCTGGCGTTACGATCACGGAACATGCCGAAGCTGCTTACCTTTCTGTTGCTGCTGGCCGCAGCCGGTTATGCTGTTGTCCATCTAAGCCGCACCCTTGCTCCGGGTGGTGAGAATGTTATTAGAGTGGTGGAATGGATATTCATGCTGCCGATGACTGCAGGAGAGCTGGGCCTTGGCCTATGGCTGCTCTTCAGAGTTCCAGCTCCGCGTGTTCCCGGTAAATCCGCTTCTTGATCCGGCTCAGCGACTCCGGCGTCATTCCAAGATAGCTCGCCAATTGATGCTGGGGAACACGGCTGATGAGCCCCGGTCTTTGATGAAGCAGAGCCTTCAGGCGTTCTTCAGGCGTAGAAGCAATAAAAGCAGCAAACTCCTCCTGTACCTGCCCGAAGCTCTCCTCAATCATCCGGCGGGTCATCATCTCCAGCTGTGTGTGTTTGGCATACATCTCCTGCTCCGTATCCAGCGGGCCGACGACAAGCACCGAGTCCTCCAGACAGGTCAGCGTGTAATCCGACGATTTATCCGCTTTATGCGCATTAAAGATGGAGATCGCCTGCTCTTCGGTATAGAAGTTGGAAGTCACTTCCCGGCCCGCAACGTCAACGGCATGCTGCCGTACGCATCCCTTAAGGACAAAATAACATTTGCCCGGGACCTCTCCCTGTCTCAGCAGAACCGTTCCTTTAGAGTAAGTTTCCACCAGGATTTCATCCAATATGGCTTGCTGCTCTGCCTCACTCAAAGAGGTCAGCCGGCTCATATATTGCTGCAATAGCTGCTTCATCCTCAGACCTTCCTTCCGGCTACAAAATGAACGGTGATATGCTCCATTGTAGCAGGATTTAGCAGGTCCAAAATCACATATTTATGCCGTTTCCGAAATTAATTCCTGTTTTAAGCGGCCCAGCTGCAAAAGATGATGCCGGTAGTGCATCTCAACAAGCAGGAACCATTCCTCCGCACTCAGCCCGCCGAACCGCGGATGAGGCACTGTATTTTGCCGTGAAGCTTCTGCGAGCGCAGGTTCAATCTCCTTCATCCTCCGGATGACCGTGTGTAATCCTTCAATCAGCTGCTCCTTGTTCTCCGGCTGCTTCGGCGTATATTCCGGGGAAGGCGGAACCTGAACCCGGATGGGCGGAAAACTGCCTTGGGCAAAAATAGCCGCACCGGCCTCGGTTTTTTCCACTGAATCTCCCTGTAGCTCTTGAGCCTGTACCAGGCATTGATCCACATTGCGAAGCTGCATATACAGCGCCGAATTAATGAGATGCTGAAACATCTGTCCGATGGACCATCCGTTGTCACTTGGCGTTTGCTTCAGCTGATCCAGACTGAATTGATCCAGCTCCTGCAGATAATATGCTGCTGTTTCTTCAAATCGTTGTAAGGCTTCCTTGGTTGTAACCATTGTTTTCAGCTCCCTTTGTCATCGTTCTTCCCAAGTATACAAAAACGCTACTGACAGCATTATGTCAGTAGCGTTTTAACATATTCTCCAATTCATTTCTCATCCGCTGCCGGAAGGATTCCGGCTCCAGTACAACTACTCCGCCTCCCCAGCTGAGCACATATTGCAGCAATTCCTCCGGCTGCCGGACCCGAAAGGTCATCAGCAGCCCTTCCGGATGATCCTCTACGGTTTCTAAATAATAGTTATTCGATTCCTTCACCTTATCAGCCATATCAGGCTGAACCAGAATGCGGACAAGAATATTGCGTTCATCCGGAGGCTGGTATGCCTCTAAACTGAACTCCGCCGGCGGCTTAAATCCTTCTTCCAGTTCCATAAGCTCTGTCATCCGGGATAACCGGAAATGACGGATGTCCTGGCGCAGCTCACACCATCCCGTCAGTACCCATGCCCCCTGGTGAAGCACCAGTCCATAGGGAGCAACTGTACGCATACTTCGCCGGTTCCCGTCCGCTTCAGCGACTCTTTTGGCATAGCGGAAGCTTATTTTCCGCTCCTCTACAATCGCCCGGCGAATCGTCTCTAAGTAGGCCCTCTCTAGAATTCGCACTGCATCCTCAGGAGTTGCCAGCAGCCGGAAGCTTTTGCGGATCCGGGCGGCCTCACTGCGGACCGGTTCCGGCAGGATGGCTTCAATCTTCCTCCTGGAAGTCCGGGACTTGCTCCCGTAATGGGGATCAAACCACTGCTCAATGAAATCCGTCCCGATAAGCAGGGTCACGGCTTCTTCCACCGTGAAACTGACCGGCGGGAGGAAATACCCGTCCATTAAGGTGTATCCCTGCCCGGGCGCCCCTACCACGGATACGCCGGCTTCACTCAGTGCCTGAATGTCCCTGTAGATGGTTCTTACGCTGGTTTCAAATGTAGCGGCTAAATCCTCCGCCCGTAACATTTTACCCCGCTGCAGTTCAAGCACTATGGCTAGCATACGATCCGTTTTGTTCATTTAGCAGCCTCCTTTCCGGGCGTTTGTTAACAGGCCGCTTCAACTGCAGCTGGACTTCATTCTGCCATCCAATACGTGTTGAGAAACGCAGTCCTGAATCCTACCCGTTCCATATTCGCATGGCTGGCCGAGCCGAACTCCACATCTGTATAAACCGCCTTCAACCCAAGTCTGGCGGCCTCCGCAAGCCGGTGCTTAATCAGGGACGACTGACACCCTTTGCCCCGGTAGGCCGGGAAGGTATAATCATTTGCCAGGTAGCCCTCTGCCCCATGGAGAAACAAGGAGCCCATAGCCGCAGGTTCTCCATCTAGTCTTAGCATATAATTCATGAAATCCGCCCTATAGAAATACGCCTTGGACCTTGCAATCATCTCCCTGGTTATCTTCATCCCGCCCGCAGACTTCCCGATCCATTCTATAAATTCCTCCGCAGTCTCCTCCGTCACCCGTTCAAACTGAAATGCCGGAGTCTCCAGCCCGTCCAGCGGCGGATTGATAACCATGAAAACAAGCTGCTCAGCGGGAAAAAAACCTTTCTTGCATAGCGCCCGCGCCACTTCTTCTGTCATATGGTCAGGAGACATATCAAAGCAAGGGGCATCGCCAGCATAATAACTCAACAGCTCATCCAGCTCTGCAAGCATCTGAGGCCCAAACCCCTTGATTCGGTTATAGTAAACCGACGCCGGGTCCGTAGAATCCCGAAGCAAGGTGACGGTGCCTACCGTCTTAACTTCGAGCTGTCTCTTCACAGGAACCAGCGACCGGCTTGCATTCAACCGGGTAAGCTCTATTTCCATTCGTTCAATATGATTCACATAATCTAAAGGTTTCATAGCAGCAGCATCTCCTCACTAAGTTATTATAATGATTTCCCCTTGTCTGTTTCCACTTATATATCCGTGAGCTACCTGCAAGTGGCGCCTTCCCTGGCTCTACATCTGCGTGTTCAAAAAAGAGCAGCGATTCTCCGGTAAACGGAAGAAACGCTGCTCTGCTGTCTCTTTATGGAATCCTGTTACAGTTACAAATCTTCAATTAACGCTTTAATGGAGCTGTCAGTCTCCAATGCGCGGATAATAAGGGACACAGCTTCGGCGCGGGTGGCATTGCTTCGTGGTGCAAAGGATGAAGCCGCTACCCCCTGAATCAGATTCGTTGAGGCAGCCTGCTTAATGGCTGCGGCAGCCCAGTAATCGCTGCTCACATCCGTGAAGCTCACCGGTGTGCCTGCCGGAAGCACTCCAAGATTCAGCATACGGCCGATGATCGTCACCATTTCGGCACGGGAGATGGTAGCCCCCGGTTTGAAGCTGCCGTCCGCGTAGCCGGTTACGATTCCCTTCTCCGCCAAAGCGCCGATATATCCGGCGGCCCAATTCGAGCTGGCATCCCGGAACTCAGCTCCAGCCGGTTTAGCCTCCAGTCCGAAGGCACGGGCGATCATGGCTGTGAATTCGGCTCTGGTGACCGGAGCATTCGGACGGAAGGAGCCGTCTGCGTACCCGTCGATAATCTGCAGCTTCACAGCTGCCGCAATCGTGCTGCCGCCCCAGTGGCCTGTGGTGTCGCTGAAGGTTTTGTTAATATTCTTCGTTGCGGCAATGGCATCACTTACTGTTTTGCGAACCGTTTCCCGGCTGACTACACCCGCCTGGAAAGGATTCACTTGATCCGCCGGTACCGGTGCTGGTGTACCCGGTTGTACCCCTGGTACTACAGGATTGGCAGGGGCGCTTGTTGTACCGCCTGTGGTCCCGCCCGGGGAGTTGCTTGTGCCGCCCGAATTCGGGTTGCCGCTGCTGGTCGTGTCGGTAATAATAAGCCCGATCTGATTGTTCTGATAGACAATCAGGGCACTGCGCGTGCTAGGCAGACCGTCAATCTGGACGGAGGTAAACTCTCCGTTTCGCTGACTGGCGCCATGGGTAATAAGCGGGATCAGTCCACCTGCAGGTACATAGTTGTTCGCAAAATGCACCTTCAGCTTCCCGTTCATATTCACTGCTCCCTTGATGTCGAGTACATCACCCGCACCGGTAAGGCTCAGCTCGAGGGTGCCCTCCGCAGATTGCGTGAAGCCTCCTCCGATCGTCAACTTGCCGTAGACGTTCTCCACTACAGAGCCGCGGGTGTTCAGCACATCACCGCTGCCGAAGGCCGTTGCCGAATCGCCTTTAAGAGTTCCGGCGCTCACCTCAGTACCGCCGGAATACGTATTGCTGCCCGTCAGCGTCAAGGTGCCGGTACCTTCCTTAGTCAGTTTACCTGTGCCCGAGATATCGTTCCGCCAGTGGTCCGCTGCATGGAATCCGCCTTTGGCGGCATCCATGGTTACCGTGACATTGCTATTGAAAGCGCTATATCCGTCAGCTGCGGCGAAGAGATTCAGTCTTCCCCAGCCTTCCGGATCATCCAGCAGCGGATAACCGGACTGGATTGCTGTTGTGGCCAGTACCGCCCGACGCTGCTCAGCACTCAGATAAGGCAAGCGGGTTTCCAGTAACACTTCAGCCCCTTTAGGAACAACCACAGGCTTGGTCGTGGAGTTGATCTGCGGGAAGCCGTAGGTCAATCTCTGGGTGAACTGTGCTTTGTTCTTCTCATAATCACTAAACCGGTCTTCCGCCGTGCCGGTCTCTGTCAGCAGGACTTTATGGGCCTGATCATAGGCAGCCTGCTTCAGCTCTGCATTATCCGGGTCAGCCAGCGTCGCCGCCGCCAGCGCTGTCGCCGTGACGCGCCCTCCCATCACATCGAAGGGAGAATGCATGCCCGCGATAATCCGGCTGTTCCCCATCTCTGAAGCCCGGGTCAGCAGCTCCTGGAACCGTTCGGGCACCGCGTAAGCAAGTGACAATGCGGCAAGATAGGAGGCGTTGGTATGACCGCTCGGGAAGCCGCCATCTGTAGCCGGTGTTGCGCTCATTGCCGGCACCAGAGTAGGCACGATGATCGAAGGGTCCTTCCAGCGGAACGGACGCATATAGTTGTAGAAATTTTTAGCCTGGGATGTTGATGCATAGTTGCCGCGGATCTTTCCGATCAGGTCAACCATTTTACCCAGTTCGGAATCTGAATTACCACCTTTATTAGCGCCGTTGCCATCATTGTACTTCACCGTAGTCGCGTCTGCCGGGATGCTGGTAATTGTCGTGTACGTACCTGATTTGGCACGGTATACCTCAGATAGCGAACCAAGGCCGTCGGCAGCTCCATAAGTCTGGTTCCTGCGGTCATCGTAATACGCCATCTCTTCCTCTGCCTTGGTACGGGTGGCAGCAAGATCAGCTACATATTGAATGTTGGCATCCAGAATGCTGCTGTTCAGCTTGGTGCCGTTATCCCAGGATGTGCCGGGTGTCCAGAGCTCCAGGAATCCGGAGAGAATCCCGATGGCCGGGTTGGAGTAGACCGCCATATTAACCGGAGTGTTGTTCTTGTAGTTGTCTACGAAATGTCCCCATTTCGGAGCAGCCGGCAGTTCGATCGAAGAATCTGCTGAAGCCGCAGCCGCAGGATGTACCGTGACAGAATTAGTGAGGAGAACCAGACCCGCAGCAACAGATAGCAACCTTCTTTTAGACTGTGTGTTCAATTGTGTTAGCCCCTATCCTAATTAGTATTCGATTCGAATCGGTCTCAATGTAGCATCGCAGGCCCGGGTCTTCAATATGACAATTTCGCAATTCTATCAATCTGGGAACATTTCAGCCGGATTTAGCAATTTTATATTCCTTTAACATAAATCATGAATAGTTGCAGTAGGGACTAGTGTATAATCCGCCTGGGAGGAGAATACGCCTTGAAAAAATGGAGTTCAGCATTCACCAGCCTGGCTATATCGTACATTTCTATTGTTCTTGTCATTGTTCTCTTGCTCTGTTCTGTTTTTTATATTTATTTCTCAAGTCACTATAAGGAAGAATTGAGAAGCCGGAATCAGCTGATCCTTAAAAATACCGCCGGAACCATTGAAGCTTCCGTGCTGCAAAGAGTCCAGCAGATCTATCTGGAGGTCTCCCTGAAGCAGACGGCAACGCTGCGTCTGCTCGCCGGTGCTTCTTTTCAATCGAATCTCAGTAAAGTAAGCAGCCTTCAGGATATGCTCCAGGCGGAGGTGGCCAGCAACTCGGACATCATACAGGCGGTGCATCTGTATTCCCCAGGGCAGCAGGTTATGCTCTCCTCGCTCTATGGGCTGAAATACAACGCTGATCAGGGGACCGGTGCAGCGTTTTGGATGGACTGGATTAACGGAATGGGCAATAACCCCCTCAACAGCCTGTGGACTGAAACACGCTGGGTGCCCGAAGATATCAGCTCCAGCGTACCGGGCGGCAGCGGCAGTCACCTGATCACCTATGCGCACAGTTATCCCTTTCAGTCCTCCGGCGCAGACAGTGATTTAATCATTGCAATAGACGTGAAAGAGAGCGCAATACGCGCCATAATGCAGAATATGATGCCCCCGCAATATCAGAGCACCTTTATTTCCGGCCCTTCCGGAAGCATGATGGCAGGTTCCGATCAGGCTCCGATGGCTCAGAGGGCCGGCTATGCTTCCAGCATTGCGAAGGCATGGACCTCTCCGGATGAAGCCAGGAGCTTTAGCGAGAACATTAACGATACCTCTTACGTGATTTCGTATCAGACGCTGCCATCGGCCGGCTGGAAAATATTCAGCGCCGCTCCGGCCAGCCTGTTCTATGAGAGATGGAGTGTTGTCCAGCAGCTCATCCTGGGAATTTGTCTGTTCACCCTTGTACTGGGCATCGGCCTGTCGGGAATTCTGGCAAAAGCAAACTATAGCCCGATCAAACGGCTGCTCGGTACAATCAGGGACTTCACCGGCCCTGCGCCTGAGCAGGCCATGAACGAGTTCAAAGTCATCGACTCCGCCTTCATCCGTCTAAATGATAAAGTCAGCAGTCTGGAAGATACCCTGCAGGCCAGCACCCCGCATATCAAACAGAATCTGATCCTGAACCTTCTGCAGAACAGTACTGCCAGTGAACCTATGGCGATAGATCCGGAGTTCCTGGGGATCTCACTGGAGCATACCCATTTCTGCTGTCTGCTCCTGAATACACGGGGGGCTTACACACACATGAGCTCCACTCATATTCAAACGGCAATGGCCCGGATAACCAGTCAACTGGAGGAAATCCGGTTTCCGGGAATCCGGATCATTGCCGAAGAGCTCCCGGACAAACGGATTATTGGAATTGTATGCGCACGTGAAGCATCCGGGGATCTTGTGGAGCAGATCTCGCAGCTTATGGTATCGGAGGGCAGGCAGCAGTTCCAGATGGAGGTGCAGCTCTCGCAGGGGCGCTGGGTAAGCGCAGTGGCTGATCTTCATATCAGCTATTCCGAGGCGCAGACGTTGATGAAATACGCCTATTTTCTACCCGAGACCGTTATTTTGAATGACCGGAGCCTCCTGGAGCGGGAGAGCAGTCTTGATGAAATTCCGCAGCCGGCCCTGCTGAAGTTCAAAGATAAGCTCCAGGCCCGCAAGCTTGACGAGATCGCTGCAGCTCTTGAGCAGTTGATTACTCCCATGCGCGAAGACCGCTTCCCTGCCGATTACTGCCACTTCATTCTGGCGAATACCGTGTTTGTCTACTCTGATTATTTGAAAAGCATCCGCTATAAGCATCCTGTTCACGGACACATGGATCTGTATAACGAATATATTGCCCTCTCCAATATCCTTCATTTCCGGGAGTGGCTCCTCCATTCGATTACGGCCTTCATCGCCGAGACCGAGAAGCGGAACAGCGACAGGGCACTGTCTACGATTGAAGCGGCCAAGCAATATATCGAGCGCCACCTGTCCGGGGATCTGTCTCTGGATGCTGTGTCCTCCAAGGTATTCATCAGCCCGAAGTATTTGAGTAAGCTTTTTAAGGAGGAGCTCGGCGTCACCTATACAGACTACATCACCGGCAGGCGTATGGAACAGGCCAAACGGCTTCTTGCAAATAACGATATGTCCATCGATCAAATTGCGGTTACGGTCGGCTATGGGACTACGGCTTATTTCATCAAGCGGTTTAAGGAGATGTATGGCTGTACGCCGGGGAATTACCTGCGTACCGTTAATGAGGTACAGCTGCTGCAAGCAGAGACTAGTTTTGGATAAGGATGGTATCTCATGATAAAAAACACATTCCGGCGTTATGCCGCCTTAATGGCCATGCCTTTGGTTCTGCTTGTCCTCAGTTTAAGCAGCGGCTGCACCCGACTGCAGGACTGGCGGTCGGCTGCACAGGAGCCTCCGGACGCTCCAGCTTCGGCCGCCCCCAGGTACACGATCTCCTGGACGATGCATCAGAACCTGCCGGTGCCCGAAGATGCGGAGATGGTGAGGTACGTGGAGGAGAAATTCAAGGTAAATCTGGACATCTGGAATCTGGCGAACAATAAATACGAGACGCTCCTTAATTTGAAGCTGGTCCAGGGTTCCGTCCCGGATCTGTTCCGGGTCAGACAGACTCAGGATCTGCTGAACTATCAGCAGCAGGGCCTGATCGCCGAAATCCCCAGAGAGATCCTGAACACGTATGCGCCTAATATCATGAGAGCTATCCGGAAATATGCGCCTGCTTACCAGGACTTTGGCGTGATCGACGGTAAGTATTACGGCATCCCTGTCGTCAATCCTACTAATATCTACCGGGTTCCTGTAGTCTACCGGCAGGATTGGCTGGACAAGCTTGGCCTACAGGTGCCACAGACGCTGTCTGATTTCGAGAAGATCATCTACGCCTTCGCGAATGAAGACCCCGACGGCAACAGCATCAAGGATACCTACGGCTTGTCTCTGGAAGGAATGAATGTGGTCTTCGGCGCATTCGGACAGATGGTCTTTACCGATCAGCTCTACTTCGGGAAGAAGGATGAGCAGCTGGTCATTGGCGCTTTGGAGCCGGAAATGAAGGAAGCTCTGCACTATCTCCGCAAATGGTACCGGGACGGGGTGATTGATCCGGAGTTTATCACCGGGGAGAACAAGGGCGGCTACAAGCATCTGTCCCATGCCTTTATCAATGGCCGGATCGGCATGACCTCTATGGGCAATTACTATCACTGGATTCAGGATGGTGATTACATGACCTGGAGCTATGATGGCCAGAAGAAGGCCCAAGAGGTCCCGGTGAAGGCCACTTTTAATGTGAAGGAATTAACTGCCAAGAATCCGCAGGCCCGGATTGTCTTCGGCCGGCCCTTTAGCGGACCGGAGGGCAAACGCGGCTCCAAAGCCTACGACATGCTGATGAGCTTCACGGCGGTCGGCGCGAATGCCGCTAGCGAGCCGGGCAAGCTTGCGGCCATCCTGCAGATTCTGGACTACGTCAGCGCGAATCCCGACCCGGATACAGATGCCGCGATGAAATACGGGGTTCAGGGGACGCATTGGGCATGGGCAGGAAGCGCCAAGAAGGAGATCGTCCTGCTGCCTCCCTATGACCAGACCTTCAGTTATCAGAATACGATCGGCACGAATATAGGCATGACAATACCGGTCATGCCTGCAGACCGGAGAGAGCAGTGGGCTTCATCCCTGGGGCTGGATCAGGACGGAATCTACAACGCCCTGGAGGTTGCCACTCCTGCACTGGTCAGGAACGGTCCTGAGCTTATTCAGCTTAGAAACGAGGCCTATATCGCTTTTATCACGGGAGAACGGCCGATAGAGGAGTTTGGGATGTTCGTTAAGGAGTTCATGGCAGCGGGAGGAACAGAAGTACTGCAAGAGGCGAATGAATAGCCAAGCAAGCCCATCGGCAACATTCCGCCTAAGCAATCGGCCCGGGTCATAACGGGAAGCTTTGTGTCGGGCTTTTCACCGCTAAGGAGAATGAAAAAAATCTGGACACAACAGTTATTATGAACGAGACAGACTCCCCGTAATTGCAACTTCTTAGGTTACTTTTGGCAATAATGGTGTAGTAGAGCTAAACCAAAACCAAAAGCAGAGCTAAACTGCAAAGGAGAGTCTGTATTATGCAGGATGCCATGAAATACGTAGGATTAGACGTATCAAAAGAAAAAATTGCTGTAGCCGTTGCTGACGAAGGCAGAGAAAGTGCCCGATATTGGGGGATGGTTCCTCACAATGAATATCAGATTCTAAAGGTACTTAAAAAATTGGGCCAACCTGAAGAACTAAGTATCTGTTATGAAGCTGGTCCAACGGGATATCCGCTAGTACGCTTGTTAAGCGCGCATGGATACCACTGCATTGTCATTGCGCCATCCCTTATGCCAAGCCGCCCTGGAGAACGGGTGAAGACAGATCGCCGAGATGCCTTGCGGTTAGCTCAGTTACTTCGGGCAGGTGAGTTAACAAGCGTACATGTGCCTACACCGGAAGAAGAGGCTCTCCGTGATTTGGTTCGGATGCGTGAAGACATCAAGGAAGATCGAACGCGTATCCGGCAGCGAATCGGGAAGTTTCTTCTTCGGCACAATCTTTCACCAGAGGAATCAATTCGGCGCTGGACAAGGAAGTATCGACTATGGCTGGGGCGTATTCAACTAAAGTTTGCCGCTCAGCGTCTGGTCCTGCAGGAAATGTTATCTCAGATGGATGAAAATGAAGAACGACTCAAACGGATTGAGGCAGCCATTCATAAAGAAGCTACGAGTGGTTACCAAGCTCCATTAATCCAAGCCCTTCAGACCTTGCGTGGAGTTGCGGAAACGACAGCCACAGGTATCGTAGCTGAGGTATGTTCATTCACTCGATTTGGAAATGCGAAGGCATTTATGGGCTACACGGGTTTAGTTCCACGAGAGTATTCAAGTGGTCAGACTCGATGGCAGGGAAAGATCACAAAATCCGGGAACACTCACCTTCGCCGCTTGTTGGTAGAAGCCGCTTGGAGCTATCGCTATAGACCAGCACTGCAGGGAGAGATAAAAAAGCGCCAGCAAGGCCAAGATCCTGAAATTCAGTCGATTTCTTGGAAGGCACAACATCGACTACATCGAAAATACACGACGATGCTATCCAAGGGGAAACCTAGTGGAAAAGCAATTGTAGCTGTAGCAAGGGAGTTAAGTGGGTTTATTTGGTCTGTTGCTCGAGAAATCGAAGAAACCAGAAGACAGGGATAAGACAAAAAACAACTGCCGGAGGAAAATGTTTGTGAGTTAAAAAAATCCCCAAGCCCCAATAGATAAAAGGTTTGAAAAGCTGAGTTAGAAGGCAAAGAGAAAAGCCGTAAGAGAGAATCCACGTAATCGCTATGTGCCTAGCCTTAGAGGTGAAGATGCACGTCAACAGTTCGTGGTGTACTTTCTGCAGACGGAGGGAAAACATGCGGTATACCAAATCCGCGAATATCAGACTGCTCACCGTCGATACCTTTTGCCTTCTAGTTCAGCTTGTTCACCCCATTTTGTCATAAAGGGGAATGAGAAAAAAACGAAGGAGTTACTATTGCGTTTGACAGTCTCGTTCATATCAGCGATTGGAACAACGTTTCGTTCGCGGAGCGTCCTCACCAAGCACAATCGTCTATCCAACTCCAAAAAGAAGGAGTGTCCCAGCCATTTCTTATGGCTTATGGGACACCCCCTTTTACGTTAAAGGAACTCATCGGTGCGGATCAGACCCAGTCTTCTCGCTTCCACAATGGCTTCCGATCTTGAACGTACATTCAGCTTCTCAAAAATACGCGTCAGGTTATACTCAACGGTCCGCTGGCTCATCAGCAGCTTGGTTGCGATATCCTTGTTGCTGCTTCCGCTTGAGACCTCCTGAAGGATTTCCTGTTCGCGCTCATTTATCGAAACTTCCTCCATCAGCCTTTCTTCCCTGCCCTGATTAAGACGAATATCTCTTCGCCGCAGCTGCCGCAGCAGGGAGACCGGAATGACAGCCTCGTCCCGGAGGGCGCAGCGGAGTGCATTCAATAATTGTTCACGCGTAGATGTCTTACTAACCACACCGCTGACACCTGCTTCCACCAGTACATTAAAATTAGGGCTGATCTCGTACCCTGTATAAATAAGAATTCGGCTGTCAGGCCGGGTCCGCATAATCCGCTTGGTCAATTCGATGCCATTAATGACAGGCATGTTCAAATCAAATAACAGGACATCGAATTCCTCCTGTTCAATCAGCTCCAGCGCTTCCATCGCCGATATCAGTACCGTGACTTGCATATCGGGGTCCTGCTCAATCATATTTTTAGTTCCTTCACCAACGGAAGGATGATCGTCTACCAGTAAAATCCGTACCATCCTGTCTCCTCCTTGCTTTCACTATGCTTCCTGACTCAATCTTGCTGAATCCAGCGGCAGGATAATCCGTACTTCCAGTCCTTGACCCGGCGCTGACTTGAATGTGATATCACCTTCCAGACTGTTTACCCGTTCTTTGATGCCCGATAAGCCCATATGGTGATAGGAATCCTGCAATTCCTCCAGCTTGAGCCCGATTCCATTATCTTTATAAGTAAGCAGGATATTGTGATTACCTTCCTGCCCGAGTGCTATCCTAATGGTGGATGCTTTGGCATGCTTGCTGGCGTTACGCAGCAGCTCCTGGACAATCCGGTAAAGGGTAAGCAGCTGATCGTCATTAATATCGGCCGTAAACGTTCCCGGGTGAAAATCAACTACAAAATCAGACCGGATCTGGGCCTGCTCGAACAATCCCCGCAAGGCTTCGACAATCCCCATCTCCTGAAGCAATGGAGGCCTCAGCTCATTGCAGGTCTCACGGATCTGGTGAATGACATCAAGCAACCCTTCCTTGATATTGTCCAGCTTCTGGTGCAGCTCCGGTTCCATTTCATGGTCAAGCATAGCCGACTCCAGGTTGCGGTACCAGATCAGCTGGTCCTGAAGTGCGGAGTCATGCAGATCGGAGGCAAGCTTCCGCCGCTCCTTCTCAGACAGCGTAAAGATTAGCCTGGAAAGCCAAGGCGATGAAGCATTTCCATTCTTTTTGCGGAATTCGGCCTCCAGCTCTTCCACCAGGCTCTCCACCAAATATAAGTTCTCATAGACAATCGCGCTGTAGTTGGCAAGCGTCCGCAGCCAGGCCAATTCATCCAAATTGTATTTGGTCCGGCTTCCCTTGTCGTCCAGCCACAGGATATGCAGCCGATTGAGCTTCTTTCCCGCAACGACACCAATTCCGCGTTCCAGACTGAAAATCGTACCCACATCCAGCTTTCCTGCAGCAGACTGGATAGCGGCGATCAACGAGTCCCGGATACCGTCCAGCGGTTCACTCAGCGACAGCTCCTGCAGCCGGTTCGTATCGACCGTAACAAAAACAGCTTTTTTCACCGGCAGCACCTGGTAAATTTCCTGCTCCAGCACCCGTTCCAGATCCGCAAGCTTCATGACGCGCGATATCCTGGCCGAGAAGCGGCCGAGGCTCCCCTGAAAATTATGCATATCCTTATTCAGGCTTGGCCGCAGCTTCAAATCGGCGTATTCCTTCAGGAACAGCATCAGAATAATAAGCAAATAAGAAACAAGGAACAGCTGCCCCCATCTAACCCAAAATTGATTATGCTGGGTCAACAGAAGTGAGGCGAGCACTGAAATGGCGATTGTCGGAAAAAAGGCAATGCCTGCATAGTAAAAAAAACGGCTCAGCAGAAAATCAACGTCAAACAGCTGCTTCGTCGTGAACATGTACAAATAGACGAAAGGAATAATTAACAGAAAGATCGCGGAAATTTCCGCCGACATAAACGCCAACCCAAACAATTGCGGAATGGCAAATAAAAAGATAAACGGAGCGAACCCCGAGACATGGCCGATTAAAATAAATTTGAACAGGGAACGCATCGGACTGTTCTGTTTGCGATGCAGGGCGAACTTCTGAATCAGCCTAATCACAATATAAATATTGATTCCGGCAAAGTAGAATAACATCAATCCCGAATTATAATCGCCCAACCTGCTTCTGTAGAACACCCTAGTGATTTCTATGATATTGATGGCGGATATAAGGAGATAGAAAATCCGCATAGTGAAGCGGCCTGTAAGCATTTCCTGATAGCTTTCAAGATACAATTTCAGAAACTGAATAAAAAATATGGGGACAGAGGACATAGAAAAATATAAGATTATCATCCCCACAGGATTAGCCCGTCCTGAAGAAAAGGAACTGAAGTAGGCCAATCCTATGGATAAGAAGAATAAGATAAGCTGAATCGCCGCCGGGTCCGACTTCTTCCTGCGGTATATCACGATAGAGAGTCCCGAGAACATCAGTAGCGCCAACCATGGGAATATTAAATGGGTTAACAGCTCGTTTCTGGGTAATTGCGGGCTAACCTCAAAGGTTACCCGCTTTACTACTCCGTCCGGCCCTGTCCGGTCCAGAGCAATGGATGACGCCTGTTCCAGCGAGTCGAACATACGGATCGGATAATAATCCTGCGCCGGCTGGCCATTTACCTCCACGATCTGATCGCCGGTATATATTTTCCCGAACCCCCAATATTTCTGCGGAGAACTCTCTGATACTATAATCTGCCCCTCATTATTCTCCGTCACCATTACTCCGACATACGGATGAGTGTACACAAAATTGGTGAAATAACCGGTGACCAGAAACAACAGCAGGATACAAACCGTAATCTTCAGACGATGTTTCAATATAGTCCCTCTCTATCTATTGAGTTACAACATTTTATAGTTTAGCCCCAGAGTCCAATACGCATCGGATTCTCGGTCATCTCATCTTTTGCTTTGAGTACATCCATAAGTGCTCTCTGCTCCAATGCGCTCATACCCGCCAATTGGAGTTGCCCCCGATTGCCATTCATCCATTCTCCGGAGTTGCTCATCATATTCTGGAACATTTCTTTTACCATTCCAAATCCCTCCACTTGGATTGTTGTTAAGAGATTATTTCTCTTAATCCCAATATACAGGCCATTTCAGAGAATGGAAACGATAACCAGTCCAGTATTTCACGCAAATCGAATTGCGGTATGTTGCGTGGTAGAACTGCAAAATTGCGGTGCGTATTCCTAGCATTTATTCGGCAAAGGATAACATCATATCTTTCCAGTAAGGGGTAGGGTTCAGCTGCTCGACATATTCCAGATAACGATAATAATGCGTCCTCATCCGAAAAGAGGTGTAGATCAGGGTACCCGTCGAGGCGATAATCTGCTCCAGCTCCTGCCGGCGATCCGCCACATCTGCGAAATCAAGCCTGCCCTCAAAATAATCGGTGATCCACTCCTCCTCACCGGCTACGGCCTCCAGCAAATATAATGTCGGCAGCGTCTTTTTCCGGTTCAGGAAATCATTTTTGTCGTCCCAATTCAGCAGATCCCGGATATCATTTTTGATCTGGGCGGCGATTCCCAGCTCCTCCGCATATCGTTTAACTTCCTCGCGCCATTCTCCCGTTGCCAGGACCGTACCGATCATGGCCGCGGTAACCAGCAGCGCTGCCGATTTTTGCGTTACCATCCGGATATAATCCTCTTCCGTCTGCACATTGTTAACCAAATCCGTCATCTGCCCGTTCACCGCCGTAATGATCCCCTGATGGATGAGCTGAGCTGCCAGTTGCCGCCGTTCGGCTGAGAAACCGGTAGACAGCATCATCTGGCCAGACAGGGACAGCATGCCTATGCCTATATTTAAGGCGATTCCCGGGGGAAGCTGGTTCCAGGCCATTTTGCCGTTATCCTGATCCTGAATATCATCAATAATATCCAGACTCAGAATCATTAGTTCAACCGCTGCAGCCGCTTTGTAGATATCCTTCATATCCTCGCCTTTGAACATCCGGTAATGAAGCACCGTCATTTTGCCGAAGAGCATCGCTTCCTGCAGTTTATCTTCAAGACATGCCAAGGCATGTCCGTAGAGCTCCGGAACACTGAAATAGCATCTCAGGGCCTCCCGCAGCTCCGACTCCAGTCTATCCACCAATTGCTCCACTCTCTGTCCCCCCGCCTCATCATCATTAAAAAACCCGCAATATAATATATTCCATATCTATAAAATATCACCTTCCGTATTAATGATGAAAATATAAAAAAAGCCGGCTCCACCTCCTAGTCAGGGGGTAAGCCGGCTTATCTAGACCTCTCTCGTAGGGCCGCTTCGCAGCTGATCATCAAGCATAAACACAATTTCTTCATCGGGCATGCCGTACAGCCGCCCCAATCTAACAGCTTCGGCGAGATTGTGTTCAACCTGCACCCGACATAAGTCACGGACATCCTCAATCGAATCTGCTTTGACAAAGGTGCCGATTCCTCTTCGTACCGATAGCAGCCCTTCCCGCTCCAGATCGGCATACACCCGGCGGACAGTCACCAGGCTGCAGGCCAATTGCTCTGCTAATTCCCGTAATGACGGCAGGGGTTCGCCATCCGGCAGTATTCCGCCGGCAATCAGATGGCGAAGCTGTTCCCGGATTTGCACATAGATCGGCTCACTGGATTGCGGTGCTAACGATATCGGCAAATATCTCATTCTTCCTCGCTCCCCGCTCTGCTGTCCGCGTTACTTGGCCCGGACTTCCCGTTCAAAAATCAGCTCGAAGTAATTCGCCGTCCCGAAGCCCTAATCAATTCTCACAAACTGGTATTCAAGCATCCCTACTTCTCCTCCCGGTATATGAGACTGGCCAAGATCACATCGTAATATCCGTCAAGTCCAAGCAGCTCGTGGGCGGCCTTATCATAAAAGGTCATGACCGGAACAAGCGGCACCCCCTGTTCCTGGGACAAGGAGACCAGACGCTCTGTCCACCGGCCGCCCTCAAGCAAGGAGAGCCGGTATCCGCGTTCTCCGAACAGCCGGTTGCTCCGCTGCAGATTGGCAGAGATAAAGACAGCCAAATCCCCGTCGCGAACGTCTAGTTCTGTTGTAAACAGGAGCTGCACCCAGCCGGAGTCCGCTTCTTCTTTGACATAATCGACAAAATGCCCGGAAGGACTGCAATAAAAAACCTCATACCGGCCGCTAACCCGGTTCTTGGATACAAAATATAAATCAAGCGAGTCCAGCTGCTCTGCCGTCCCCCATTGCTGTAAATGCCCGTAATCCCAAAACGGCAGCCTGGAGTCATTCCCTTGGGCTATCCCTGCAGCAAGCTTCGCCATCACCGGATGCTTCTGCGGATCGATTCTCTCCAGCCCGGTCCGCTCTGCGCCGAAATACCGCTTGGCCGGAGTGACCGCCCCGTTCATCTGTGTAAACAGATTGCGCAGCATTTTCATTCTTGCCCGGGTGAGCACCTCGAGCTGCGGATAATGATTAGAGTTCTGATGATAGGTCATCGCCAGATGCTCGTCATTGATATCCTGGTCTGATCTCCAGTCCATATATTTGATTGGCATGCATGACACATCCTTCTTCTCGTTATAAGAGCCGCTGTACGTCATGGAAACGGATGTGGGCTGCAGTTCAACTGCTGCGGTGAGATGGCGCCGGCCCGCAGTCCCAGCTTCACCGGCGTCTCATAGATCCGCTTGCTGGTGATCAGCCTTTCATTCTCGCTGCGAGGCAGCTGGACCGTCCCCGGAACAATCATTTTAACGACATGCATCCCCAGTTCCCGCACATCGTCTGTGGTTAGATCAACGCACAGCACTTCCAAACCCTGCTTGGCAAATTGATTCACAAGATACTCAAGCTGCTCCGCCTCACTACCTTCAGAGATCGGGGACGGGGGCGGCACGCTTCTTACCGCAGAGGAAGCAGCGGTAAACATCAGCTCCTCATAGGCAAAGGGCTGTTCATAGTACGGCAGCCTCAGACCGTAATCAGTGACCTGATGCGGCAGAAGCGACGGGATGCTCTTGGAATAGATCTGCATCTTGTTGCCGATGAACAGCTGGCTGATCTCCATCAGCGCCTTACCGATTGCGCCTTCCATCGACAGTCTCGCCGAGCCGCCGACCGATACTTTACCGTCCCGGGTCATAAGCAGCCCGAATACAGAGGGAATGCCGAGGTCACTGGTCGTATCCATAACCGTAAGCTCAAACCTGTTCCGGTCCAGCAGCTCCTGAAACGGACGGGCAATGGCCGAATGGCGGATGTCCAGCCGCGGCAGAGACAGCGAGTTATACCACATGATCATAAAAGCATCCCGCTCAATGATCTCCAGCAAGCCGCTAATCATCGCCTGCTCAAGCGTCGCCCCGGCAGCAGAACCAGTCATCAGGCCGAAGCAAATGGCTTCTTCCTCTGCGCTCTGGGGGAGATAGGCGTCCCAGGCGACAGCCGCAGGCACCCATTTCCGCTTGTTCGCGGTGAGGCTGTACCCCTCAACCCAGCGTACCCGGGTATGCTCGGTAAATGGCCGGTACGGGAACTGCCATTGCTCATATTGCTCCTTCGTGAAGAGCGGCAGCTCATCCGGATGGAGCGCGCGATCCCCCAGCTCCTGCCAGGACGCCAGCTGCAGGCGCTCCGGGATAACATAAGCAGCGCAGTAGCGTTCGATTGCTTCTGCAACGGCCGACACACTTGCTTCCTCCAGCGTAAATCCCATTCCGCTGGCAAAAAAATCAATCAGGCCATGCTGGCCTTCCGCCAAAAATTTCGGATTGGCGGGGGCAGCAAGGCTTAAGTATAACGCCGGATCTCCGGGATCCGGGCTTATATTCATCAAGCCCTTTACCATTCCCCCATGGGGGCTGATGGCCTTGCGCAGGTAATCCGGCAGAGTATCCTGCCTGCCGGGAAAGGACTCAGCATAGCCGCCGGCTGAGCTCCCTCCCGAGCGGCTTACCAGCCGGCGGCTCATGATTCAAGCACCAGCCCGGCTTCGCGCCAGGGCTGCGCGGCAAGCCTCGGCTCATGTCTCATGCCGCAGCAGGGGCAGGTTGGGAGTTTATATACGGGATTAATCTCTCCCTGCAGATGAAAGGCATCGAAATCAAGCACATGGCCCAAAGACAACGGCGGAAAGCTGCTGGTGTGGCGTGAGATCCATTTTGCCGCCTCTGTTGCAATGATGCCGCTCAGCACCGACCAGGACAAGTCGAAGATGGCGTTTCGCGGCTCCAGGGGTCTCATGCCGTGGGAGCGTTCCCGGCGCAGGACGCATTCATAGCATGCCGAGCAGCCGGGAATGAGAATGGGGCCGATTCTTCCGGCGGAATGCGAGAATCTGACGGGCAGCCAGGTGATGTGATGCTCCAGCGCATAGCGGTTGAAGTCTTCCCCCCATTGCTCTGCCTGCAGCACAATGACGAGCTCCGCATCTGCACTTACCTCCGAAAATTGATTCACCTTATTGACCTGAACACCGAGTCCGCTGAGCAGCGCCTCGATGGGGTCCCCGGAATTGATGCCGTCTTCAGTGCACAAGATCGTGATCTTGCTCATACGAATCCGCCTCTCTCTCCAGGACAAGACATCTCACATTCTCGTCGCCTTCCAGTTTGTACATATGCGACTCTGCAATGCGGAACGCAGACTCTTCAATCGCCTGCAGAATAGCCTCTTCAGCAAAAAACTTTTTGAAGGTAGAACCGAAAATCCGTTTGGTCTCCCCGTTCTGGATCACTTCGGCATAAAAATTCATAACGGCGCTCTGCTGCTGCAGGTTCTCCTCTTCCCCGATCAGGACGAATTGCTTGTGGTCAGGACCCAGGTTGAGCGTAACACTATTAATTCTTCCGCCGCGGTAATCGGAATTGTGGCTCTGATTAGACAGCACATAATCGAAAATGAACCGTCCACCCGGCTCCAGATGCCGCTCTACCGTCCCCAGCATCCGCTTGAAATCATGTAATTCTCTCAGCAGACTGATACTTGTAGCAGACAGCACAATCAGCGGAAACCGTTCACCCAGCTTGAAATCCGTCA
Organism: Paenibacillus tianjinensis; assembly: GCF_017086365.1. Lineage (NCBI taxonomy): Bacteria > Bacillati > Bacillota > Bacilli > Caryophanales > Paenibacillaceae > Paenibacillus > Paenibacillus tianjinensis. The sequence continues at coordinate 6,162,736 of NZ_CP070969.1, forward strand.
TATCACCCTGCACCGTCTCAATCCGGCTGCTTAACCGGGCAGGCAACTGGGCCTGCTTCTTCCGGCAAATCTTCAGCATGTCTTCAGACAGGTCCAAGCCGGTTACACTGAATCCGCGGTTGGCCAGATGCATTAATATTCTGCCAGACCCGCAGGCAAGCTCGAGTACCTTGCGCCCTTCCGCCAGCTTCCCCGCCTGCTCCAGAATGAGTGCAATATCATAATCCGTCCGGCCGGTAACCGCCTCGTAAAATTCAGAATAATAGCCCTCGTACAGATCAAAATCAACACTGCCCGGCATATTCAAATTACGCAATTCCTGAAAAACTCCGAAATACATGGGCTTCTGCCTCCTTCATTTGCAGTTTATATAATGGTCCATCCGCCATCGACAACAAGATTATGGCCTGTAATCATCCCTGCCCCGTCCGTAGCCAGGAAAAATGCGGCCTGCGCCACGTCCTCAGGACGAGCAAACTTCCGAAGCGGCACCTTCGGCATATTCGAACGCTGAAAATGCGGGTCCTGGATCAGCTGCTCATTGGCATCCGTGATTACAAATGTAGGTGACACCGCATTTACCCGAATTCCGTACTTCGCCCACTCGATAGCCAGCGCCTTGGTCAGATGAATCACTCCCGCCTTGCTGGCACAGTAAGGTGCCCGGTTCTCATTGCCGACAACACCGTGCTGCGAGGCAATCATGACAATGGAGCCGCGTTTCTTCCTGACCATGCTTTTTGCAGCCTCTCTGGTAAGAAAGAAGGTGCCCTTCAAATTGGTGTCGACGACGAAATCCCAATCCTCCTGCGACAAATGAAGGGCCGGTGACAACAGGTTTACTCCGGCATTGTTAATCAGATAACTAAGCTCCACACCCTGCTGCTCCATAGCACTGATGCAGGCCTCAATTCCCGCGATATCGCGAAGGTCCAGGCTTTCACACTTTACCTCGACCCCATGCTCTTCCTCCAGCTTTCGGGCAAATTCCAGCAGCTGATCCATCAGCTGCGGCAGCTCCGTCAGCACCAGATCGGAGCCGGCCCGGGCGAATTGAAGGGCAATCTCCGCACCAATCCCCCGGCTGGCCCCTGTAACAAGTGTCCACTGGCCGGTCAGCTCCCTGCCGGTATGGACCTGAGCATCCTCAGTATGCGAACGAAGCATATAATCCGGCTCCTTGGCAATCCAATCAAGCGCCATACGATCCCTCCTCTTTTTTATAAAGATCTCATTGCTTTGTAGATCAGCTTAGGACTCGGCTTTTGACCGTAGAGCAGTACACCGATCTGATAGATTTTGGCTGACAGCCAGCATGCGGCAAGCGTAGTAATCAGCAGGATACCAATTGAAACGGAGATTTCCATCAGACTCGGATCGGACATTCCTACCCGGGCAAACATCACAAATGGGGTAAAGAACGGGATATAGGAAGTAATCGTCGCAAGCGATCCATCCACATTCATCATGCTGAACACAGCAAGCACAAGCGCTCCCATCAACAGCAGGGATACCGGCAGCGTCACCTGGTTAATCTCCTCACTGCGGCTGACAAGCGAACCGGCAGCGGCGAACAATGCAGCATAGAAGAAATAGCCCAAGATGAAGAAGATGCTCAGCACCACGATTGTTTTAACATCAAGGAAGGTGAAGTCAAGCTGAAAACCAAGCAGCTCTATGTCCGTGCCACCCCCGTTAACCGAAAGCATCAGGCAGGCTGCACCGATAATGATGGCAAACTGCAGCAGTCCGGCAAGCCCGACGCCCAGTACTTTACCGAATAACAGCTGGGTCGGCTTCACCTTGGTAATTAGAATTTCTTTTACCCGCGAGCCCTTTTCCACTGAGACAGATGTAGCGACATTTCCGCCGTACAGATAAATAAGGAAATAGAGCAAGAAAGTAATGAGATAAATCGGCATATAGGTGGTCGTAATCGATTTACTGCCGGCCTTCAGTTCTTCGATCTGTACCTTCAGCGAGGCAGTAACCCGCTCCTTGTCCGCCTGATTCAGCTCCAGCCGCTCCAGCTGGGACATTGTATACAGATTCTGGACGTAATAATTCAGCTGGCCCAGATAAGCCGAGGAATCATCCTTTTTGTTGACTGTCACGGTAAGCACCGGCTGATGATTCTCCTCCGTGATGGTTACAATCCCCAGCACTTCATCCTCTTTCTCCAGTCTAGCCTGCTCGGCAGCCAGATCGGCCCCCTGAATGACCCGCCACGTATAAGAGTCTGATACCTGTTCCTTAAAGCCGTCGGTATTGTGCACGATGCCGGTCTGATCGAGAATTACAATATCGCCGTCTGTCGTCTCAGCTGCAGTACTGAGGAATTTAGGCAGGATGATCAGCGCAGCCAGCAGCACAATCATAATCACCGTCATGATTTTGAAGGCCTTGGAACGCAGGCGTTCCATGAAGGAATAGGTAAATACCAGCCCGAATTGTCTCATGATACTTCACCTACCTTTTCAATAAAGATCTCATGGAGCGTAGGTTCCTTAATCTCGAACTTCAGCAGGTTAATCCCGTCTCTGGTCAGCTGCTGAAGCAGCTGATTCCCCTGCTCCTCATGGGCAATTTCCAGCTGCCATTCATGGGCACTTACAGATATCCGTTCCGCCGGCAGCCCGTAGGACACCAGATGGGGCAACAGGTCGCGCTCACTTCTAAGCAGAAGATTCGTTCGGCCATATGAACGTTTAATATCCATCAGATTACCGGATACCATCATCCGTCCCCGCTTCAGGATGCAGATGTCCTCGCAGAATTGCTCCACATGGCCCATCTGGTGACTGGAGAAAATCAGTGTTTTTCCATGACCAATCAGCTCCTTGACCACAGAGGCCAGCAATTCGGAATTTACGGGATCCAGTCCGCTAAACGGCTCATCCAGAATGATCAGCTCAGGGTCATGCAGCAGGGCGGAAATAATCTGGACCTTCTGCTGATTTCCTTTGGAGAGCTGCTCTACTTTTTTGTGCTCATATTCCTCAATTCCCAGACGCTCCAGCCAGCGCCTCATGGCCTGGATGGCTCCGGCCCGGCTCATGCCCTCCAGTCTGGCAAAATACACAAGCTGCTCACTGACCTTCTCCTTCGGGTATAATCCCCGTTCCTCAGGCAAGTAACCGATGCGGGGGCGGTTGGCTGTGATCGGCATCCCTTCCCACTGTACCTCGCCTGCATCATAATCAAGCAGGCCGAGAATCGAGCGGATGGTCGTCGTCTTGCCGGCACCATTGCCGCCGAGCAGCCCGAACGCCTTGCCCGAGGCAGCCTTCAGGGATATCCCGTGCAGTACCTTTGTCTCGCCATACGTTTTGACCAATTGTTTAACTTCAAGTGTCATTGTGTAGTCCACCTTTCTTCACATTAACTTGCCTTCTATACCCCGCTAGCGAGCTTCTTCGCAAACTTGGCTGCATGGTAGAGCAGAACCAGACATAATACTCCGGTCACTATGAAGCTCACTGCCCCTATCAGGGAGTACAGCCGCTGCTGGATACTGTATATTCCCCATCCCCAGAAGCATGGGGTGAACAGCGATGCGAGCAGTCCGTAAGCCAGCAATATGGAGCGCTCCTTCCTTCCTGCGCCTGACGGCGCTATACTTGGAGCTGACTGGACTGCCCTCTTCCGCGGCACCAATCCTTTGAACAGAAGGGCGAATGCCTTGGAGCGGAGATTCACGATGCCAAGGGCGTGGCTAAGCATCCAATACCCGTCCAGCTTGACCAGAGGGAGCATGTTCAGTACACTGAGTCCCAGATTTGCCAGGCCGTAATATAGCAGCACCGGCACTTTAATCCCGTTGTAACTCAAGCTGTAGTAAAGAATCATCGCTACGGAAGTCATCAGCCATTGGCTGAATATACCTGCGAACAGAACAGCCAGTTTATGCCGTTTCTTCTTGAAGGTATAGGTGTCGCTAACATCGCAGAACATGGCCGGGCTGAAATAGAAGAGCATCGCTCCCAGCCTGGTGACACGCCCTCCGTAATGCATGCACACCATGCCGTGAGCACACTCGTGAACAACGGTCGTCAACAGCAGCATAATATAAATCAGAACGTATCCGCCTGCACCCAGCTGTGGAATAGCCTGTATGGAGGAGTCATTAACCAGCAGGCCCATAGCCGTTGCAATGATCAAGACGTAGATGACCATCGTAACCGGATGAAGCAGGCGCCGGATCACCGGACGCAGGGCGGTCAGCCACTCATCGGGGTTAACCGTCAGAAACTTGATCGCGGTCAGATCCTCTATCTTCCAGTTCCAGCTCCATTTGCGCGCTGCCGGCGACTCCCCGGCTTCGGAGGGATGGCTCAGAAAGCCCCACTCCGCAAACTTCCCGGTCATATATTCGCGTTCAGTCTCAGTGAGTGTTCCCGAATATTCTTCTCCGTCCGCTTCGCTTAACAGAAAGCGCAGGAACTCGGTCTCCCGGAGGCCCAGCTTTACAAACCTGTGGCTGGATATATGTTGAACTAAGAAATAGTTGTTTTCAGTCTCATGAAATTCAAGATGTGTAACAGATTCCATTCTCTCTCACCCTCTCAAGCCGCTTATAATAGGGGCCCCCTCCTGCCCGGGCAGAATACGTCTTTTCCAAGCAGAAGAGGCTTCCCAAAGGTTTAGGAAATATTAATTGTTATTAGGTCAAAGCAATAACTGCGACTACGCCTCCAGCGATGGTCACTCCAACGGCCACGCCTTCAAAGAAATCTCTTCCGCTGCCCGGTGCAGCAACATCTTCCAGCAGTTCCATTTGCAAACCCAGTCCATTATTCATCTTCGATTCTCTCCTCATATTGGATTTAGTAAGTACAGCCGGTCAGGCCATTTCCGTAATTAGGTCAACACCACAATTGCCGTACCGGTAATAATCGCAATACCTACGCCAACACCCGCCAAAAATGCACCGTCTCCCGGAGCTGTAACAGATTCCATTTCCTCAAACTGCAAAGCCAGCGCTTGATTCATCATGAACTTCTCCTCCATTAAATAAATTTTGTTTGTTATAAAGTGAACATTGTCTCCGTTACTACCGCTGCTGATATTAAGTCAGCGCTACGCCGATACCTACACCAATACCAATACCGATTGCGATGTCCTTCCAGTCCGGAGCCGTTACAGCCTCCATTTCTTCGAATTGCAGGGAAAGATTCTTTTGCATGGATACTCACCTCCTTTCAAGGTCAGCTAACAGGTCGTTTCAGATTAAGTCAACGCTACGCCGATACCTACACCGATACCAATACCGATTGCGATGTCCTTCCAGTCCGGAGCCGTTACAGCTTCCATTTCTTCGAATTGCAGGGAAAGATTCTTTTGCATGGATACTCACCTCCTTTCAATGTCAGCTAACAGGTCGTTTCAAATTAAGTCAGCGCTACGCCGATACCTACACCGATACCAATACCGATTGCGATGTCCTTCCAGTCCGGAGCTGTTACAGCTTCCATTTCTTCGAATTGCAGAGAAAGATTCTTTTGCATGGATACTCACCTCCTTTCAAGGTCAGCTAACAGGTCGTTTCAGATTAAGTCAGCGCTACGCCGATACCTACACCGATACCAATACCGATTGCGATGTCCTTCCAGTCCGGAGCTGTTACAGCTTCCATTTCTTCGAATTGCAGAGAAAGATTCTTTTGCATGATACTCACCTCCTCTCAAGGTCAAGCTCAGAGTTTAATGCCGAATGTTTCTGAAGGATAGAGCAGATCGAAAAACTGTATATTCTGTTCCGTTATCCGAAGTGTCAAGTTTCCAGCAAACCATTGGCTCATGCCGGTGGTGGGGCATTATTCTCACCTCCCTCCCAGTACCTTCCGGACGATCGATACGATCTCCAGCACCTCCTCCTCCTTGATAATGAAGGGCGGGAACAGATGGAACCCGGAGGTTAACCCTGGTGTGTGGAAAGGATATACGATTAACCCCCGGCGCTTCAGCTTGCCGGCAATATCCGCCAGCTCCTCTGGCGGCAGACACTCCTCTGCACGATGCCTGCTCCGCAGCGCAACGCCGATCATCAGGCCTTTTCCCCTTACCTCCAGATATAGAGGGTTGCCTTGCAGCGCCTGATCCAGAGCGGAACGAAGCAGCTGTCCTCTTGCACTTACCGCTTCCAGCATGCCCGGCTGTTCCAGCGCTTCCAGCGTAGCTATTCCGGCTGCGCAAGCGATGGGATTGCCGTTCTGCGTGGAGAGATGCTCAATGTGGGAGCCTGCAAGCGCAAAGGCTTGCTGTATCGCTTCACTGAACAGGGTGGCCCCCAGCGGTAAATAGCCGCTGTTAATCCCCTTGGAGAGACAGAGAATATCAGGGGTAACCCCGCTGTGCTCGAAGGCAAACATTTTGCCCGTACGCCCCATCCCCGTAGCCACTTCATCAAAGGCAAGCAGCACATCGTGCTCCAGGCACAGTTCCTTGAGCCTATACAGATAAGCCTCAGGAATAGGAATAATCCCCCCTGAGCCGATGATCGGCTCCAGCATGAATCCGGCCATCACATGCCCCTCCCGGGCAAATAATGCTTCCAGCTGACCGAGTTGTCTGCTCAGACAATCCCCGGCGATGGTGCCCGGTGTACAATGCCTGCACACAGGCACCGGATGGAACAGGAAGCCGGGTACCTTCGGACCATAGCTCTCAGAAATCTCCTGATCGATCCCGCTGGCGCTCATGGAGCCGTAATAACTGCCGTGGTACGATTTGTCCAGAACGGTGATGACGTTCTTATGCGGCTGATGCCGCAGCTGGTGGTATTTGCGCATTAGTTTGATCGCCAGCTCCACGGATTCCGAACCGGTGCATGTGAAGGCAACCTTAGTCAGATTATCCGGTGTTAGCTGCAGCAGCTTCTCGGCAAACTGCAGGGTAACCGGATTGCTGTAATCCACGGGATTCACATAGGGCAGCGCATCCAATTGCTCTATGATCGCTTGGCGTATTCCGGGATGACGGTAACCCAGGGATACATTCCACAGTCCGCTGATCCCGTCGATATACATTTTACCGTTCGTATCCTGCACGTAGATGCCTTCCCCTGCTGCAAGTGAAGTAACCTCGTCTCCGAGCCGGACATCCTTAAGCGGATGCACCATCGGGTATTGCCGGGTTGTCGTTAACATAGGGGTACCCCCTCCTTTCATACAGCCCTCGCTGCTTGCATCAGACAGCCTTCCTTAGCGAACAAGCCAAGCGCTTGTGTAACCAGGCGGGCTGCAAACTCACCATCCAACTGATAGCGTGCCATCAGTTCCTGCTCCAGCTCTGTTCTCTCCGCACCGCTCATCAATCCTTCCAGCATCAGCGCCATCGGCTCGTTCAGCTTCATCAGCTTCTGGCTGCCCGCATGGAACAGCATCGGCTGATCTCCAATGAAGAAGAGGAATACCGTCTCAAGCACCGCTGTGCTCACAGGCCTATGCGGCTCCGGCTGTTTCCAGAGATGTGTACATGCCGGAAGAGAGACGCGAAGCTCGTGGACTTCGATGTTCTGAAGTGAACGGGCATACTTACTAAGGCCCTTAAATACCTGCACCATCTGCATATAGCGGTGGAGCAGCTTGTGCTTCTTGCGCAGCTCACAGTACTGCTGACGGTTTAAATATTCGGGCAGGAAGCTGCACTTGGAGCAGGAATCCTTAATCTCACAGGTCCGGCAGCCCCTGAGCAGCTGCTCCTCCTCTGAAACCACAGACACCTGGGTTAACAGCTGATCCAGTGAATCTCCCACCCGGCCGATGACGGCGCAGCCCCGGCAGGGGGATATCCGGTCATCGCCGTCAATAAAGATCCGGGGCAGCTGTCTGGCTGTGCACGAATGTACCCCCGACCAGCGGCAGCTCTCCATAAGATCCGCCTGTATTTCATAGGCGTACCGGAACATGCCGGACTTGCTGAACAGCTCTACGTCTTCAAGAAACCGGTCCATGTCTTCCGCACTTTCCAGATTTAACAACTGAAAGCGGGGTTCTCTGCCTGATGGCGCAACGTTCATTTCCTGAGCCCGGGAATATTGCAGCTGCCGGATCTCCAGCGGTTCCATATGAAGAAAGTCGTTTAATTGCAGCTCATATTCACATTCGCCCAGCCGGTTAATCTGGTGTGCATTGGATAAGTAGTAGGAGTTCTGCTCGGACTGGCGCTCCCATTCCAGATAAGCTTCGTTCTCCCGCTTCCATACCCCCTCCGGTCCGGCGTATATCGTATTCGTAGAAGAAGGAACTCTGACCGGGTTATACTCGAAGAGAATGGCGCTGTTGATTGCCGAATACTCTGCCAGCCCCTGCACCGTTGCCTGATTCCATTCTCCTTCGGGATAACCGATATGCTTAACTCCGCTGCCCAGCACCTGATGCGGATATTGTCCGGTCATGTATGCCATGAACCCGTTAATCAGCGCCTGCTCCTCTTCTTGCCGAAGATTCCGCTGCAGGAATGCTGCTATGGACTCCGGCACAGGAACCTTATGCTCATCCGGTGCCAGCCCTGCGGTATCAAGCTGCACATCACCGGCCTGCAGAAGGCCTTCATTCACCCAATGGGTCAACAGAGCTGCTGTATTCTCAGCTTCGTCTTCCAGAAGATCCGTCGTTTCATCTATGAGCACTGCAGCCAGCTTAACCCCGGCAGATGTTCTCTTCAGAATCTCTGTTAATTGAAAGGCTTCATTATACTGAAGTTTATTCATTGTTAGCGGAATTCTAATAATGATCTGTATAATGCCCGCTTGCAGCAACCGGGTATATTCACTCTGCTCCAGGAGCCATTCCAACGGTATCTCGGCGCTGTACCCTGCTGTCAGCTGCCTGGACGCTTCTAGTGCCTCGCAGATTGCTGCTCTGCCCCTCTTCCCGGCCAAGTAATGAAATCCTTCAAGGGACAGCTGCCTTTCCGGTCCTAGCTGCTGAAGCGCAAGATTCAGATCTTCGCTGAAACGTTCCTTGGAATGGGTGCGGATGTTATGCCCATACCCGTTTCTATCCGCGCATTTAATAGAAGAAATCACCGGCCAGCGCTGCTTCAAAGCCTCTTCCCATATCCCGTTCAGCCGGTCCAGTCGGGTATCAGCGCTGCCCTCGCCATCCAGCTGAGATACTGCCTTTCCGGCTGCGCCGCTCCAGTCAGTGAACCGGCTTGCCGGAATGAAGCCCTCTACCGCCTCTTCCCAGCCGTCGTCTGCTTTGGCCAGGTGGAGCAGTGTCTGCTCCGGCTCCCAGAGAATCAGTCCGTCGGCAGCGGTGCCGGCAGGAAGCCGGATGCCGTTCATGCCAAGACCATCGCCGAACCATACGATCCGGATACCTTCGTCCATTCCCTTTACTGCTTCCGTCAGGCTGCGGCACAGCCGATAGTTCGCTGCAGTCACGTACAGAGCAATTCTCTCATTACCCATAGCTGCCAGCTCTTCCGCTGCTTCATACAAGGTGGACAAGTTGTTCTGCATATATTGGGTTGCTGTGATGCCATTCTGTTTCAAGTATGTTCTTGCATACCGGCAATCCAGATTGTCACCTGCTATAAACAAGCGGGCTGTATGCTGCTGAAAGTAAGCGATTGTCATCCCGCGTCCGAACGGTCTACCGTACATGTCCTCAGGCCCCTTCTCCGTTTAGGCTTCCTATGAATTCATCTATCAACTAGTATTTATCAGTTCGTGTTGTTCTTGATGTATTCATCATAATCTATTTTTTCCAATTCTACACCGAAAACCCATATACGCTTTCCCACAAATCCATTGCGCTTTTTGCACCGCAACCGGGCCGCCATCTCTGCCGCATAACACGCAAACCTTGCCGCGCATCCGGCATTATACCCCGAAGCCCGCGCTTTGCGGCCTGCACCTGGGCGTACCACAAAAAGACACCCGCCAACAGGTTGGCGAGTGTCCTTTATATCTACTATCTATTCGATATTCGTCGCTATACTGCTTTCCTTCACCCTTTTGCTTGGTCTTGGATACAAGATATATAAGAGAACAAACCATAGCGGAGTAAACAATAACGCCGGACGTGTTTCTTCGGCAATCAGCATAATAAGGAGAATCGCAGCAAACAAAGCCAGAACCACATAATTTATTGCCGGCGTTAGAGGCGCTTTGAATTTGGATGCAGCCTGCAATTCCGGCCGGGTCTTCTTATATTTGATATGGCACACAAGCACGACGCCCCAAACCCATATAAAACAAATGGCACTGATCGTGGTCACAATTCCAAAAGCCTGCTCCGGGATAAGTTTGCTCAATAGAGCGCCTGCCGAAATAACAAGCGTTGAAATGAACAGCGAGTTTCCAGGTACGTGATTCTTATTCAATTTGGAAAAATGAGCGGATGCTTGCCGGTTCTTGCCTAAATTATAGAGAATCCGGCTTGTTGAGAACATCCCGCTGTTGCAAGCGGAAGCAGCTGAGGTTAATACGACGAAATTAATGACACCGGCGGCGATTGGAATCCCTACTAAGCTAAAGGTTTTCACAAAAGGGCTTTCCGACGCATTGAGCTCCGTCCACGGGTTGATACATAGCAGAACAAAAAGCGCGCCCACATAGAAAAATAGAATCCGCAGAGGAATTTTGTTGATAGCCGACGGTATGTTTTTCTCGGGATTGGAGGTTTCCGCCGCCGATACGCCCACCAGCTCTACACCGACATAAGCGAAGACTACCATTTGGAAGGAAAATAAGAACCCTTTAACACCGTTCGGGAATACGCCCCCGTGTTCCCAGAGATTTCGTACCGTTACTGAGCCTGCATCCGTCTTAAATCCCATTACCAGTAAAATAACCCCAATGCCAATTAAGGCGAGGATCGTGATGACTTTGATTAGAGCAAACCAAAACTCGAGTTCGCCGAAGTTTTTGACGGTCAATAAGTTAAGCCCTAATAAAATGATCAGGCAGACGATAGCAGGTACCCACTGCGGGATATCAAACCAATACTGGACATATACGCCAACCGCGATGACATCCGCCATAGCCGTCATAATCCAACAGAACCAATAAGTCCATCCGGTGATGAATGCGGCCCGGGGTCCGAGATAATCTCCGGCAATATCCGTGAACGACTGATAACCCGCTTTGGACAACAGGAGCTCACCCAGTGCTCTCATCACAAAAAACACCGCAATCCCTACGATTAAATACGTAATCATAATTGACGGACCTGCCTGCTGAATCGCCTTGCCCGAGCCTAAGAATAATCCCGTACCAATTGTGCCGCCGATTGCAATCAGCTGAACATGCCGATTGGCCAGCTCTCTCTTTAATTCTGTTTGTGCCATACCCAGTTCCCCCTTAATGAATACAATGCAATGATGCAAATAAAAAAAAAAGAGATTGGATGTCATCCAATCTCCCGGTTCATAAGAATATGAAATAATACCTGCCACGCTGACAGCTGTCAGCATAACAAATACATATTCCTTACTCTTCTGTCCTTTTGCCTGAGATTGTGAACCCTTCGGCGCCGCGGTTACCCGCAGTCTCTCCAGAAGCTGCTCCTGCTATAGTGTGATCCATAGCAATCATAGCTTGCGAATTATGAAGTTAAGTGTAATGCCTTCCTGATATTCTAACATATTACTTGCGATGTGAGTATGGCGGCAGTGATAAAAGTCTCCTTAAGGTTGGTGGCAAATAGATCCAGTAAGACCAGGCAAATAATCAATTGCTCCGGATACCGCGCTGCCATACTCCACGAATCGATAACGTGTCCGAGATATTTGCTGTCGGGTCCCCGTCAACCAAGACCAAATCCGCACGCGCCCCCTCTACGATATATCCGCGATCAGTCAGGCTGAAACGGCGGGCTATTTTCGAGGTGGCTGACTGAAGGGCTTCTACGGGTGTGAATCCCGCTTCTACTAATAGCTGCATCTCGTGGTGCACACTGGCTCCATGGGCAAGTCCGCCCAGCGATGGAACCGGAACGGATACATCCGTGCCCACCAGGATATCTACGCCTGCGCGATGAAGGTCCATTACATTCCGGTAGTTATCTTCCATGCTGCCCTGAGGGTAAGTATTAAAGCTGGCATTCAGCGTATCGATCCATTCCGGACTGAGCTTGGAGCTCACACGCGGATCCCCCGCCAATTCCGATGCAGAGTTACCGATAATCGAGGAATTCAAGACAAGGCATGGTGTAACGAAAGCGCCGGCCTCTGCAATCATTCTCACCAGATCCGGAGTAGTTTCCGGCCGGTCAATGAATAAGTGGGCAAGTCCATCAACCCCGACTTCTATGGCTTGCCGGGCAGATTCGGCAGTCAATACATGGGCAATCGCAATCTTGTGATGCCGGTGCGCTTCCTCTACAGCGGCTCTCAGAATATCCTGACTTAGGACAGGCAGTCCAGAAGCCGCTAATACTGTCCCTTCTTCAATCATAATCTTGATATAGTCGGCTCCTTCTCTTACTTGTTCGTTTACGAATGCCAGTGCTTCTTCCCGGTTGGTTACCGTGGGTGCCTCTCCATGATCATGAGCATGCGCATGGGCGGCCAGCATGGCGCTACGGTCTTCCTCGCTCATCTTCTCCAGTTCCTTCAGTACAAAATCCGGGATTTCGCCATCCCCCGGCATGAGTTCATCGGGATGCCCGCCTGGAGGTGTGACCGCCATTCCGGCAGACCGTACATCGGCAATATCCTCGATCCCTTTCAATTGTGCTTCGCGGCCGCTTTGGGTGAACCCGCCCATCATTTCCAGTTCAGTTGTCACTCCGAATTTGAGTGCATCCCGCAGGCCCTCTACGGAGGTGTGAACGTGAGCATCCATCAGACCGGGCAGTAAAGTCCCTCCTTCTGCGTCGATAATATCCGCATGCTCCGGTATTTCTCCGCCTACCGATAGAATTTGTTCGCCTTCAATCAGAACCGAAGTGGGTCTGATCACTTTCTCTCCGTCAAATACACGCACATTGGTGATTGCGGTAATCATTGTTTTAGCCTCCTAGAATCAAATGTAATTTATGATTGGAATATAACAATTTGAATTCTAACTGTCAATATAAAGATTAATTGTATTCTAACAGTTTGCCTTTGACATTTTAGCTTCCGAAAATTAAGATGATCTTATCATTAGGTTTTAACCTATCCCAAAGGAGTCAGGCACAGGATGACGAAACAAGCTTTGCACACCCCTTATTCCGATACCATCCGGGACATCGGGATGAAGATCAGAGGCATGGCCAATGCCAGATTATCGGAGCTGGGACTTAACACTCAACAAGGGCAGATGATGGGCTACATTTTTGAAAATCAGGACAAAGGCGTGATCCAAAAGGATCTGGCTGATCACTTTAACCGTACAGGGGCTAGTATTACCAGTATGCTGCAAGGTTTAGAGAAAAAGGGGTACATTAAACGGGAGATTCCCAAAGAGAACGAGCGGCAAAAAAGAATATACCTGTTGCAAAAAGGGGCCGATCTCGTCGAAGAATTCGACGAAATATTCATGGAAGTAGAGAACAGCATCACCCGGGGCCTTACTGAGGAAGAAAGCGAGACCTTCATGAAGTTATTAATCAAAGTGAAGACGACCATGTAGCCTGTAAAGCAGGGAATTTCATTGGTACTAATGATAAGCTCCAAGGCTGCTTTCTTCTGTAACTTTTGGTAAGAGAAAGCAGCCGCCCGGTGTCTCTACGCAGAACTATTCAATTTTGTACGTTATTTTGTAACTGCCCTGGGTATGCTTACCATTAATTTTAAACCTGTACTTTCCGTCCTTGTTTACTTCAATCTTCTCATTTCCTGACTCGTTAGTACTTATGCTCTGGACCAGCTGATTATCGGGATCGTAAAAATTTATTGTCAGTTCCCCTTTTTTAACCTCGGACTGATAGTCAACAGCAAGCGTATCGCCCTTCTTCAGGCTAATCTTCTTCTCATCCGTACCAGTAAACAGCTTATAGGAAGCAGCAATCTTATTTTTAGTGCTGGAGCTCGAACCCACAAACATCAACCTCTTATCGCAAGCAGCCAGCATCGTTACAATCACAAGGACTAAAATCCCCGAAAACACCCATTTCCTCTTCATCTCTTTTGACACCCCTTAAGAATGGATTAACTTTCCGCAGTGAGGACATTGTATCGGTTTATTCCTCGGTTCCGTTTCCGAGAGAGAGTGATGCTGCCGGCGGGCGAACAAATAGATTAGAAGTCCGATAAAATTCGGAATATAAATGACGGCTAACATCCACAGCCAGGCATTCATATTTCTCTTTGAAGCGTCTTTGTAGATGAACACAGCAATTAGCGCATTTAAAGCAATAAAAAGCACCACCAATCCCACTATCACAAAGACCCATACAGAATCGTCCTCGAATGCATCATCCATATAAGGAGCCATTGCGAAGGAAAGAGCACCAAATCCCAATACTACAATTGCCGTAAACGCCCAGAAAATAAACTTTTCAAGTCTCATTCGGTTATTCATAGTTCTCCTTTCTGAAATTGAGATTTCCGCTTATTCTAGTGCGCTGAAGGCTCCAAAGTGCTTCCAAGGAAATTGTAAAGCAATATCGCTACTGCAATGGCCTGAAACAGGAAAAACACCATTAATATTACAACTTTCAAGAACAAGAGCAGCGGACCGGCTAATAAAAAAACCGCAAATATCAGAACTATAATCAAATTCATTGCAACTGCGCCGATCAGAACGCCGATATGATGGCCTTCTCTAATTTTCCTAAGTGTATGGGGGACTAAATAAGGTGGAGCTGCTATTGGAGTGCTGAAATATTCCTGTAATTGCTTCTCTTTTTCCGTTGGTTCATACATTATCCCAGTTCCTCCATTGTTGCCTTAAGTAATTTTTTTCCTTGGTTTAATCTAGACTTTACGGTTCCCAGTGGAATACCAAGGATCTCTCCAATGCTCTCATAGCTGAATTCTTCATAGTAATACAGAATCAACGGGGCCAGATAACGTTTAGGCAGATTGCGCAGACATTGTTCCAAGTACAGATCCTGCTCTTTTCTCAGTAGATATTCCTCCGTTAAAGGTGCGGAATCACTAATTTCCGTGAATCTGCTATGTTCAGAGCTCCGAGCAAACGTCAGACGTTCGCGCAGCCTTTTCAATTTCCGGTATCGATCCCTATGCAAATTGATGGTCACCTGAAACAGCCAAGCTTTAAAAGGCCGCTCCGGATCATACATTTCCAGCTTACGGAATATACGCACCCATACCTCCTGGAATAAGTCTTCTGCCTCTTGCCTATCCAAGGAAAGATGACAGCAAAACCGATATAAATCATCTTTATATCTGTTTATCAAAAGTTCAAAATCTTCTTGCTTCCCGGATTTATAACCTTCTATAAGCTGTCTGTCGCTAATCATTCTTCCCTCCCCGCCTGCCCTTTCATCTTACATTACGAAAGATAAAGGAATATTGTTCGAAATTTCACAAACAGAATTAGTTATTTAATACTAGTAATGGTAGTCATTGAAATAGTTCCGGTGTTGACTTAACGCATTGTTCATCATAAATATTTCGGTTATTTCATAACAAAAGAGATACCTTTTGGGCATCTCCTCATGTATTGATAACTTTTATGGAAGCTGTCCATTCATACTTCCCCTCAATTCGGGGTCGTAACTATTTTCTTCTTACGGTATAAGCTCCATTTCTTCAGATAATAGGCTGCAATGACGAACACGGCCATGATGCCGGTATACGTCAAAATGACGTTGACGAAGTTCACGTTTCCTCCCTTTTCCCCCCGGTTGAATCCAGAATGACCTTCACCGCCGGAAGGCCTTCCTTCTCTCAGTCCGCCCCGCTCTCCGCCTCCGAAAGCCTCCTTACCCCCCAAGCCTGTTTGCTGTGTGCTCGCGCCGAAAGCCGAAACCGAGCTTTTTAGATGAGAGACGTAGGATGTCTGATTGATTTGGTTTAAACCAAATAGCAGGATGATCACCGTCAAGCCTTGAGCAACATACCGCATCCAGGCCCGGCCCTTCTTAATGCTGGTTATTTTCTTACACATGTTCACGACCCACTGCCAATGCAGCCCGACATGAATCCCGATCAATGCCAGCACCAGGAAAGATACCGAGATATGGGTCATTTTAAACCAATTCTCATTACCTACATTTATATTTGGAAAGACCACATGAGAAATTAGGATCCCGCTGACAATAATGAACGTCATAGAAACCAGCAGCAGGAAATTCAGCGCATAACTGCCGCGTACCCTCCAGGATAAACTGCGGTTAAACATTTTTAGAGTGACCCGCTTCACCCAACCCCAATTCAGAAGAATATGAGTGATGTACGCACCGGCAAAAAAGAGGCCTGCTATTTCATGAAACGCTAACCCGCCTAGCACGTTTTTGTTGAAAAACAAGACAAACAATACGCTCATGATAATATCAAGCGCAAATTTGACATAGTTGATTTTTTTCATCTTCATTTCAACTCCCCATATCTGCTTTTTACTCAGTATGAGGCCCGAACCTTTAGTGAAGCTTAAAAATTGTGAGCTTCGAGTTTCCACAAAATCCAGCCTACTAATTTTCTATAACAATTTCTCCTTCACCACTTGGCTCTTCAAACCCGTTAAGAAAGGTTGTTAACAACTCCTCTGTAATCGTAAAGGCAGCATTTGCATCAAAACGCTGGCTGCGAATCTTAAGGCGCTTCCGCAATTCATCAGGATGCACCTTCAAATATATGAGTTTCCATTCCCCACCCGCATTTTCAATAATCTGCTTATATTCATTTCTTTCCGATCTGCTCCAGAAACTTGAGTCAACCACAACGTGCTTTTTATCTAGAATGAACTGCACGATCTTATTATGTAATCTTTGGTGTGCTTCATTTAAATAATCCCTATACTTTTCAACGGGATAATCTATTCCATACCGTCCGTTGGCTGACCATACCTCCTCATCAATCGAAAGACGCTTATAGCCATACTCCTCCAATTTTTGTGAAAAGGTCGTTTTCCCGGAACCCGCTATTCCGCACATTAATATAACTACAGCTTTTTCAGGATCCCGTTCTGAATCCATTAAAAGCTCGATACCGAATTTTTCTAACATCATGTACCCCTCCTAATCTCCACTTGAAACTGTGACATCATATAGCGTGTACCCATCAAATATACCATCTCTTCAAATGGGTTCAACTTTCTGCCAGCAATAAAAAAGAGCCGCCCAAACGTTCTGGGCAACTCTTTGTCTGTAATTATTGTTCAAGCTCCGTATAAATTTGAAAGGTCACGCCGAATTTATCCGTTACATCACCAAATCCAGGGCTAAAGGGTTCTTCTCTAAACGGCATATTGACTTGCCCTTCCTGCCGCAAAGCCTCATAAATCCGTTTGGATTGTTCTACTTCGTTCGTGGTAATGCAAATGGTCACCCGTTTCCCGCTTTCAATAGTCGAACCGCCTGGGGTATCCGATAACATCAGCTCTGTCACACCGACCTTTAACTTAGCATGCGCCACAAGACTGCTCAGATCGTCAGTGAACGTAGTAGGCATGTCCGGCATTTCACCGTAAGTCATTATGGAGAGGACTTCTGCATCTATGGCTTGTTCATAAAACTGAATGGCTTCCTTTACCCGTCCCTCCAAAGTGATATAAGGGGTAAGTTTTAACGTCATAAAATTGTTCCTCCTCGAGTTTGGATTCGATTGATGATTCATAAGTATAGACGATCCGGCACCCGATAAATCATCGGTATACCCGAAATTTCCCTTCTTGGAGCGATGTCATATCCAATCTTCCACCAATGTTGTATACTAAGTTTTTTGCTCCCGCTGAAGAGACTAATATGGGGAATGGAAAGTTGAAAGTACCTCATAATGGGTATTCTGACTAAGGGGTAATACTTTAAGCAGGGAATTTTGTTAACCATCAAGGGAGGAAGTAGCAGCATGGCTGATTTAAACAAACAAAGAGTTGTTGAAAGTGTTCCGCAACGGGGGTTTTTTGGACATCCTAAAGGGTTATTTACTCTGTTCTTCACAGAGTTTTGGGAGCGGTTTTCCTATTATGGAATGAGAGCTATCCTTGTTTATTATATGTATTATGAGCTGAGCCAAGGCGGACTCGGCATGGAGGAGAGCACAGCGCTCGCCATTATGTCTATTTATGGTTCACTGGTCTATATGTCCGGGATTATTGGCGGCTGGTTGGCGGACCGGATATTCGGTGCATCAAGGGCTGTATTCTACGGCGGTATATTAATCATGCTCGGGCATATCACCTTAGCCATCCCGGGGAGTATTTCCTTATTTTTTGTTTCCATGGTTCTGATCGTGCTGGGTACGGGCCTGCTGAAGCCTAATGTATCCAGTATTGTAGGTGAGCTTTACAGCGAACAAGATGGGCGCCGGGATGCAGGCTTCAGTATATACTACATGGGTATCAACCTGGGGGCATTTATCGCTCCGCTAATTGTAGGATACGTCGGAGATTATAATTTCCACCTGGGCTTCGGCATTGCAGCCGTCGGTATGTTGCTGGGCTTAATCATCTTCATCTTTACCAAGAAAAGAAACCTCGGCCTAGCAGGCACTTTAGTCGCAAGTCCCTTATCACAAGCAGAACGAAAAAAAGTATTCCTTATCTTCGGTATCAGTGCAGTACTTCTCGCTGTTATTGTTGCTGTTACGATCCCATTAGGTCTGTTAACGTTTAAATCCTTTATAACGGTTGTAGGTATTCTGGGAATTCTGATTCCCACCCTGTATTTCATTGTCATGTTCCGTAGTCCGCTCACAACAAGCGTCGAACGCTCAAGACTCGTTGCTTATATTCCGCTGTTTATTGCAGCGATTATGTTCTGGGCGATTCAGGAACAAGGGTCAACCATCCTTGCCAGTTATGCAGATAAACGTACACAGCTCGATTTTGCCGGTATGCATATTCGTCCAGCCTGGTTCCAGTCTTTAAATCCTTTGTTTGTTATCACGCTGGCCCCCCTCTTCGCCTGGTTGTGGGTGAAGCTCGGGAAACGGCAGCCTTCGATTCCGAAGAAATTCGCCTTGGGTCTATTATTTGCCGGATTATCCTTCCTTGTGATCCTGTTGCCGGCTTACTTTGGCGGTGAGGATTCCCTGGTTAATCCGTTATGGCTTGTTCTTAGCTATTTCATCGTTGTGCTGGGGGAATTATGCTTGTCTCCTGTAGGACTGTCGGCTACCACCAAACTGGCACCCTCCGCCTTCTCCGCCCAGACCATGAGCTTATGGTTCTTATCCAATGCGGCTGCCCAGGCAATTAATGCGCAGATTGTTAAATTTTATTCGGCTGACACTGAGATGGTATACTTTGGTGTCATTGGAGGCGCAGCCATCCTCCTGAGTATCCTGCTCTACTTGTCCTCCAAGAAAATTCAGGGGTATATGAAAGGGATTCAGTAAAAGATACTCCCTTTGATAATTAATCCATATTCACACAATCAAGCAGCCGCACGGATCATCCTCCGTGCGGCTGCTATTTGTTTTATTGAAATGTGCCGCAAGCTACGTTACTTCGCGTAGTCCATAATCCGGGTAATGATAACCGCCGCCTCTGCCCGGGTGGCTGTCTGATTAGGCCGGAAGGTCCCGTCCTGGAATCCGCCAATAATTCCTGCTTCCACGGCAGCCCCGATATTCCCTCGCTGGTTCTTAATATCAGCGTTATCCTGGAAGGCAAGTGCCGATTCATTAGGCTGGAGGCCCAGCGCTCTAGCCGCCATAGCGGCGATTTCAAATCGGGTAATATTCCCCTCCGGCAGGAAGTGTTGGCCGTACTCATTGGGCTGAATGATCCCATTTGCGACGGCAGCCTCAATAGCTCCGTTCGACCACCGCTTGGCTGGCACATCAGAGAAGGATGTTTTCCCCTTCACTGCCGCAAGCCCTTTTGCCTGCACCAGCATCTTCACAAATTGTTCTCTCGTTATGGCCGCATTCGGCTTTACAGAATAATCACTGTAGCCGCCCAGAATCGACTGATCATACAGCCGCTCCATGGCAGCCTGCGCCCAATGTCCCTCCATATCATAGCCATGCGGCGGGTTCAGTCCCGGTATGCGGACAGGGACAAGCCGCTTGTTCGTTGAACCGTCGCCAAGCACTCCCCGTTTATCGTTATATCCCCATGCCCAAACGGTTCCGTCTTTTTTCAGAACGTAAGAGTTCATCAATCCGCCGGCAATATCAACGGCATCTTTGATGACTGTCACACGGTGAAACGTATGGTAGTCCTCAGAGTTATCGGCATACCCCAACCCCAGCTCACCCTGCCGGTTCGTACCGGAGGTCCAAACCGTACCATCCTTTTTCAGCAGCAGTGTGTGGTAATATCCGGAGCTGAGCTTTACTATATCAGCGGTCTTTTTCAGGACTGGCTGGCTTTCCCCCCACATCCAGAGCGTGCCGTCCTGCTTAAGGGCGTATCTCGGATTTCCGCCGCCCCATATTTTCACTACTTTCGTGAATTCCGGGATAGGGTCCACCGTAGCAAAACGGATTCCGAGAATTTCGAATATGGGGCTTATCACATACTTCATCTGGTGCGGTCCGGTGAATACCTTTCCACTGCCCTTACCTTGGTAGTACCAGACCGTTCCGTCATCCTTCAGCATTAACATCTTGTAGCCACCGGCAATGCTCGTCACATGATTGATGCCTGGAATCTGGATCGGATATTCCAGAGGCTTGGTGGATTCCATAATCGAGTTGGATACGAAGACTTCATCTCCCCAAATCCAGACCGTTCCATCCTCCTTCAAAGCATACGAGGTGTTATCGAAGGCGAGGATATCTTTAACATGCTCGATCTGAGCTTTGACAGGAGCCGTATAAAAGTTTGCGTAGCCGTTAATGTCATTACCGAGCTGCCCGAAATCATTCATACCCCAGGCCCACACATTGCCGTCCGAATCAAGCGCTAGACGATGCCGTGTTCCCGCCGCGACCTTTACGATATTGGAAGGTAAACCGGATACCTGCTCCGCGCCTTTCGTATTCCCCCATTCCCAGACCGAGCCGTCATTCTTCAATGCCAGGTGGTTAAAACCGAAAGCGCTGATTGATATCACCTTAGGATATCTAGTGGCCGATGGAGCAGGGCTTATACTGGCTGAGCCGGCAGGCTTCGCAGCGGCTTGACCTGCCGGCTTGGAATCGGTTTGATTGGTCTTTGACGCTACTCCGGAGCCGGGCAGCGGCTTAGGGTCGACCAGGCCGGTATATGTCTGCTCCTTCGAAGGAATATCATTTCCATCGGGCGTCAGAACGTGCAGGGTGAAAACAAGTCTGCCTTGATCTAGCTTCATAGCTTTCAATTGCTCATCAAAGAAGCTTCGGGGCAAAGTCAGATTCAGATAAATCGAAGAATCCCCTGTTATCCTAACGGCATTTACATTAGGATCATTCCTGAAATAGACCGCAGGAGCACTGCCTGCGTCTGTTATGAACTCAATCCGCGCATCAAGCACAGCATCGAAATAATCATAGGAAGGGCCTGTAGGGAAAGTGTAACCGAAACGGTACATAACCGTATCCGAATTGAATGAAGCATCGAACAAGGTTAATTCCGGCTGCGTGGACGGGGTACCTTCACCACTTGAATTTTCCGCAAAGGCGTTTGGCAATGCTGGGGACAATCCGGTGATAAGAGCTAAGAACATGAGAGCAAATAAGAAGTGTTTTAATGGGTGGGATTTCATCGCCATCTTATCGTTCCTTCCAAAAGATAGTTGGTATATTATGTAATATTACCTCACATCATTATAGCAGGAACATTTTAGCACAACAATATAGAAATGCTTGTGCACTGATAACCCAGGGCCTCTCCACTATATGGATATTAACTCTTCTAAATCGATGCAAACGCCGTTTCAAAGATAGCCTTTTAAAAATACTATATATCAAAAGGATGGTGATAAAAATGAGTATAAGTCCACTCTGTAGACAGTTTGCGGAGATTTTTGGTGGTGAGCCCCAGGTCGTTAACGGAGTATGTGTTGCAACTAAGCTACGTACTAATATTAAGGTGCGGATCTTGGGCAGACGTTCAAAAGGCTTGTTCACACTTCCTTTCGGTATTTCCTTCGAGAGTGTTGGGAAAGACGGCAGAGCACTATGCCTTGGGGAATCTGTGATCCTCACCCGGGAAATCAATCCATTTATCTCTGAACTCCGCAAAGCAGGCATTAAAGTAACTGCTCTTCATAACCACTGGTTATTTACGAACCCGAACATCTGGTACATCCATTGGGAAGCCGTCCAAAAACCACTGGTATTCGCCAGAAAAGTGCGTAACGCCTCCAAAGTCCTGACCAATAAACCCGTTGGCCCCTTCGTCTGTAAGCCCTCCATCAAAAAATAAAGGCACTCATAAAATCTATCCTTTTTGGGTGCTGAACATTTCAGCATCCTTTTTTATTACATGCCTAGTGGTTCATTTCTGAAATTTGTCTATAATTTATAAATGCTTTCATTAAGGATCTCCTTAGGGTGAACAGCTATTAATTCAGTGAAAGAGACTTGCGGATGTGACCTTAGGTAGCTGTTAACTACTAAATTACCAAAGATGTAACCCACACACCATGGGAGTCCGCTCTTTTCGTCTCCAAACATATATTTATCAAAATCGTGCCGGTCTGTGGAAAAGAGGATTGGTTTGATTTTGTCCCAGAATTCTATTTCTTCGCTTTCGGTCAACGTCCTAAGCCATTGCGGCTGTAGGTCAGGAAATAGACTTTTGGCAAACGCATCCGCCTGTCCCTCATTGATCATATACTCCAGGAAGTTCCCCTCTAATCCGCCATTCAACACATACCAGTGATGCCCCCAAACGCTATGATGGTACTCGTGACCAAAAACGTAGGGAATCCATTCTTCCCAATTGTCTGCTAGCGGATTGACATTAATCATTATATTTCCGAAAACACATGCACCTGCCACTCCATTCTGACGTGCTTTTACGAGCTCATTATTGTTAGGATAAATAGCTGCTATTATGGGGTCTTCATCGTGCTTCGGGAGTTCGCGGCTTATTCGGATGAATTCACTCTTAAGATTATCTACATCTATTTCCGCCAGCAACTTCAACTGCTGTTCAAGTGTATCTAAGTCCTCAATCCCGGCAGGTTTCATGAAGCTTTGGTCAAACGGGGCCCACTGAGAAATTCGATCCCAGTACGGCTGAATTAAGTGCGCATCCCACAACAGCTGGGAGTCTTTTTTGTTACCTTTTTTCATTTCGTCAATGTACTTCCATGCATTTTTAAATGGGCAAATGATTTCAATTTCCATTCCCTATACCTCCTATAAAATCCATCTATAGTCAGTATCCAGGATATACAACATGATAAATAGTTAAATAATCGTTATAGTCGATTTTTCCCCTCCATGGTAAAGTACAATATTGAGATATAAGGTAATGTGGATACAGGACTGCGTGTCGTTATGGCAGGAAGAGGGGTCTTCATATGATATTTCAGCGCTCGACGTTGAAGGACAAGCTAAAGAGAAAGCAGGAGGATTCTTTCACAGGACGCGAGTCCTATTTCGAGGAACTCTATAATGCGCTTGAGTTACAGCAGCAGGAGGATTACAAAGTGTTGTGCTTCTACGGAGTGGGAGGCGCGGGCAAATCCTCATTGCGCAGAGAGATGGTTCACCGCCTTACCCAGCGGGAGGATATCGCTGTAGGCATCGTTGATTTCGAGACAAAAGCTCATCAACAGCCGGAAAATGCACTTATCCATCTCAGGAAATCGATCACTTCCAGCAATAAAATCAACTTTTCCTTATTCGATATGGTGTACGCCTTATATATGAGCAAAGCGTATGCACATTTGCCGCTCAAGGAGTCCATTACTCCGCTGCTTGATGAAGGCGATCTGTTAGTTGAACTCATCAATACGATTGAGGATGTACCTGGGCTCGGCCTGGTTCCAAAAGTATATAACCTGTTCCGTAAATCCTCGAGCTTTATACATAAATATATGACTAAAACCAAAATGGACTATTTCTCACAGCTATCAGCGCTGGATGCTTCAGAGTTGTTAGCCTACTTACCCGATGTCTTCCTTGAAGATCTGTTAGCCCATCAGGAAAAAACCGGCTGCCGGCTGGTGATCTTCCTTGATACTTATGAGGCCCTATGGGAAGATAAGCGGATGAAGGGGTACCAATCCGTTGTCGATAGCTGGATTCGTGAAATGATTCAAGGCCATCCCGGCCTGTTGTGGGTCATTACAGGTAGAGAACGGCTGCGATGGGCGGAGATCGATCCGAATTGGGACTTCGTCTGCGCTCAGCGTCCGCTGGACTCTTTAACCGAAGCAGAAAGCACAGCCATACTGGTCCGCTCCGGAGTAACGGATGAAGACATCCGGAATACGATTATTAAGCAATCCTACGGGCACGCTTATACCATCCGGTTGGCCGTAAATCTGCATAATGAAATCATACGTACCCGAACGCCGATTATCCAGGATTTTGTAGACTGGAGAACGCCGGAGCTCCTCATTGAGCGACTGCTGAAATATTTGACGCCCTATGAGATACAGACACTGGAGCTGCTGGCCATCGCCCGTTCATGGGACGAAGCTTTGTTCGAAGCGATCGTGCAGGCTTTTCAAACCGGCTATCCTCTTTACCAAAGAGACGAGCTGCTGCGTTTCTCCTTCATTCATCATAATGAGTTGACGAACCGGTGGGAAATGCACGCCCTGATGCGGGAGAGTCTGCGTCATCATCAAAGTGTCCACACGATCCGGGAGGGGCACCGGTATTTGTTCGAGTATTATGCGAATCTGCTAAGCCAGCACAGCTTTACCGGAATGTTGCGGGATGCCTACGATTGGTTGGATGAAGCTTTTTTCCATGGACTTCAACAGGTTGAGAATGGATGGCGTACGCCTGTCTCCTTGTCAGACTGGTTCCGCCATGAGGATGCCAAGTTCTTCAACACGGGAAAATGGGAATTAACCATCCCGCTGTTCAAGCAGTTTATCAGCTACCTGGAGTCCCTGGAAACCACGGAAGCGCAGTCCCTAAGAGGAATCCTCGTCTACGATTTGGCCTATATTTATTTCAAAGAAGGCAACTATACCGAAGCGGAGATCATGTTCGACATCTCGCTTGATATACATCTTACCCTCTATGGTGAAACAAACCGGTTTACGGCAAAATCTTATTATGGCCTGGGCACGCTTTATCATAATATGGGCCGGATGGAGGAAGCCGAGCCGCTGTACTGTAAAGCTCTTGCGATCAGGGAACAGGTACTTGGCGGGGATCATATCGGTGTCGCGATGTCTGCCAATAATCTCGCTACCCTCTATCAGGATATGAAGCTTCACCACTTGGCGCTGCCTCTTTACGAAAGAGCGATCCGGATATCCTTGCTTCCAGAAAACTATAATTCGCGCAAACTCGCCGATTACAAAATCAACCTGGTCTATTTTCACCATGACGTGGAACAATACGAGACGGCGCTCGCAATCTGTGAAGAGGCCTTAACTCTTAGAGAGAGCAGTCTTACGCCGCTGCACCGGGATATGGCTCAGGTATTTCTCTACTATGGCAATATATTATTGAGACGAAGCGAACTCCGCCTGGCAGATGAATATTATAATAAAGCCCTACATATTTTAGAGGAACTGAAGCATGAGTTTTCGGGTGAGATGGCTAAGCTGCACCATAACCTTGGAGTCTATTGCTATTTAGCCGGAAGAACCGGCGATTCTTTAAAAGAACTGGACTTGGCGATTGAAATCAAACGGGCCATGTATGGGGAAGACCATTATAGAAGCCGTTATTCGATACAGACGAAGAATCAGATCCTGGGACTGGATCCCATGCCCCCGCGTTTACATCTGGATTTCTAGGAGAGATCGAATGAGCACAGAAGATTGGATTACGGAAGCGAAGCTTCACTTTCGCGAGCCGCTTCAACCCTTGCAGGACGTAGACAGCATCATTGTCCACCACACGGAGGAGGAAGGCTGGGATATTCATCGTACCCATGCCTATCACCAGGATACGATGAACTGGAGCGGAATTGGATATAACTTTTTCATAGAGGCACCGGGTGTGGCAGACGGACAGATTAGATCAGGACGCGGTTATCATGTGGGCGCTCATACTCTGGGACGCAATGAAACATCCATTGGAGTTTGCATGTCCGGTAATATGGATCTGCATCACCCTTCCAAGCGCCAAATGGATTCGTTATTGAGGCTATGCCGCTATTTGATGGACCGGTACAAGTTGTCTCCGGAGGACGTGGTCGGGCACCGGGAGGTAGCTGGCGTAACGAAAAGCTGTCCGGGATCGCATGTAGACATGAACTGGATACGGATGAAATTGTCTTCCCGAATCTAACCAGCCTGGAAAGTCGATGCACAAAGAAACCAGCAGACCCGCTCCGGGACCTGCTGGTTCTTTGTATGCAAGCAATTTCGGCAAGCGGAGCTCAATCCAGAAGCACAAAAAGCCCTGAAATCCTCCTACTCCTAATTAGCCTTGCAAGAATTGCAGCAATGCATGGTTAAATTCCTTAGGATGGGTAGCATTGAATCCGTGAGGTCCGCCCTCAATCACGACTAATTGACTGCCTGCGATCCGCTCATGCGCTTTTTGGCCACTAATCTCGACAGGAACGATTGCATCGGAGTCACCGTGGAGAATTAGCGTTGGCAAATTGAATTTCTCAAGGTCCCCGCGGAAATCGGTATAGCTAAATGCAGCGATGCAATCAAGGGTACCTTTCGGCGATGCGAAAGCTGCAATATCACGATTGTATAAGCGGAACGGTTCATTTACCAAGTCTGTTCTGTCCCCAGAGGCGAAGAAATTGGTTGTGAAATCATCCAGGAACGCCAGACGGTCCGCCTTCACCCCATCTTGAAATCCTTGAATAGTCGCATCGTCAAATCCGCCGTCCGGGTTATCCGCTGATTTGTACAGATACGGCGGGATAGCACCGGCCAGCACCGCTTTGGATACCCGCTCCGTTCCATAAGTACCGATGTAACGCGCTACTTCGCCTCCGCCCATGGAGAACCCGACCAGGGTCACATCATGAAGATCCAGGTGTTCAATCAATGTATGCAAATCCGCAGCGAATGTATCATAATCGTATCCGTTCCACGGCTGGGAAGACTGGCCGAATCCGCGGCGATCATACGTGATCACCCGGTAACCGGCTTCCACCAGTGCAGGCACTTGCTTCTCCCAGGATCTTCCGCTGAGCGGCCAGCCATGGATCAGTACAACCGGCTTACCGGTCCCGACATCCTCATAATGAAGCTCGATTGCAATTCCATTCTCCTGTCCAACTGTAACGTTTGCCATTGATATCATCCCTCCGTTTTTGTTTTGACGACTCCATGAGCTTCCAGCTAGTGGTGCGTTTCTTCGATTCCCCTCCCACCGTAAATTTATCTAAAATTCTTAACGTCCGGAATATACCAATTAATATTCTAGCTGTCAACGCCCAAATGATATGGTTTATTTTGTCGGATTTCTATGAAATAACTATAGTCTCTATTACTCTTATGACTAAAGTTCTATTTCACTTAATCGTGCCATGAGACTTAATATACCAATTCTCGCCTTCCGGCCTTTGTCATTTATCACACCTATTCATAACAAAGAAAACCAGCAGACCCGCTCCGGGACCTGCTGGTTTCTTGTGTGTAAGCTACTTCGGCGAGCGGAGCTCAATGCTGAAGCACAGGCTCCAATACTTTATTCTGAACAGTGAAACTGTGAATAGGTGTATTGTTAATCCACGAAAGCGCGAGTGTGCCCTCACCCATATGAACGCCTACGACCGGGACAAAGGTCATAATTTCCGTACGCACAGAAGGCGACATTTCCTTGATCGCCGACTCCAGGCTCTGCGCCTCTTCCATATTGTTGGCATGCATAATACAAATATCCTGAATCAGCCGGATATCCTGGCCGAGTGTCTCCAGCAGCTTTTGCTTCGTCTTCTTGAAGGTGCGGATTTTGTCCACGACGACAACTTTGCCTTTGTCGAATTTCAGCAGCAGGTGAATCCGCATCAGCTGGCCCAGCAGAAGCTGGGAGCCCGAAAGCCGCCCGCTGCGGTGCAGCTGGCTCAGACTGGCAGGGATCAGATAGAAAGACATCTCTTCAATGATATTTTCGATTCTGCTCTTGATCTCCAGCGCAGAACAGCCTGCCTGCTGCCAGTAAACGCCGCGCATAATCATCTCACGGATCGGGTAAGCGCCTACCTTGGAATCAATGCCTATTACAGTAACGCCAGCGATGTCCGCTGCCTGCATCGAGGTGTGGAAGGTTCCGCTAAGCTCGGAGGAACAATGGATCGCAATAATTTCGTCATAGTCTTCCTTCAGGCGTTCGTATAATTCCACGAACTCGCCGATTGGCGGCTGGGAGCTGCCGACCTTGTCATTCAGGCGCATTTGATCATAGAACTGATCGGCGGTGATGTCGATATTTTCTTTATAACATTCATTATTGATAATCAGGCGGAGAGGAACAATATAGACATGGTTATTCAGGGCAAATTCAGAATCAATTGTGCTGGTGCTGTCAGTTACCCAGGCGATGGATTTCAAGGTCACAACTCTCTTTCGTTGGGGATTGGCTAATATCAGGAATCAGCAGCTTCAACTATCTGCATATTCGTAAATTATACAGGAAGCCAAGCACCCGTATAGCAATTACGGAATAATCCCGGCACTTTTTTTCAACTTAATTCGACATAAATTCACATTATACATGATAGATATACCTATTAAAGAATAGACTGTGTATGGTATGTACGGGCTAAAAAAAGGGGTCTGGTCCCGCCAATTCCCATAGGTTGCCATTCCCTAAAATTTAGAATATAATCCGAGAATGTCGTCAGAGTTAGGCTGCAGCAAGAGCAGCTTTTACTGGTACTTCAAAAATAGGAATGAGTATATCGCGCGGATGGTGAAACACTGGGGGGAAATATCGACGCAGCAAGTTATCCTAAGTTCATCCGTAGCTGAGAAAGCAGAGGATCTTTTTGTAAGGATTGGAATGGTTCCTGCAGCTGCGGAGCAAAAGTCCCGCATCTTATATCATTATTATTTGGGATGGTATGAACGGTATAAACACGAACAGATTGGGGATGAAGAACTACACCGGCATATTGGCATGCTGCGGGAACAATTGCTGAGAATCTAAGGAGGGCCAATGATGAGTGTGTTCACTTGGATCGTGGGAGGCGTATTATTTCTGCTCAGCGGAATTCATCTGTACTGGATGGCCGGCGGGAGAATCGGAGCTTTGGCTGCGATCCCCAGCACTGGTTCTGAATCATTGTTTCGGCCGACGGCGATGGCTACCGGCTTCGTGGCGGTGGCATTGGCTATAGCGGGATGGTTCGTATTAGAGCTCGGAGAAGTCGTCCAGCGGGTGCTGTTTCCGGATTGGCTTCTTATTTATGGAGGCTGGGCCTTAGCCAGCGTATTTATACTGCGGGCCGTTGGAGATTTTCGCTGGGTTGGCTTCTTTAAGAAACAACAAAGAACTGTATTCGCCAAGCGGGATACAGTCCTCTACTCCCCGCTCTGTCTCTTCATAGGGAGCTGCCTGATTATTGTTATAACAAACCAGTGATGGGGCTCATGAGTTAACAAGGCCGTTGTAGTTATCCATAACGAGAATGAAACCGGGCATATTAATTCTTTTTCCGGGCGCGGTATTGCTGCGGTGTTACGCCAACCACCCGTTTGAACAGGTTGGAGAAGCTGCCCAGGCTGGTGTACCCTACCTGCTCAGCAATGTCGGTAATTTTGAGTTCAGTTTCTTCCAACAAGCGCTTGGCCTTCTGCAGGCGTTCCTGAATAATTACATCCGACATGGATAGACCGGTTTCTTTCTTGAATAAACGGGATAAATACGCCGGGTTCAGATACACATGTGCTGCCAATTCATCCCTGGTAATCTCTTCACTCAGACGGGAACGGATATATTGTCTGATCTTAGTGACAACGGTGGATGATACGTTATTGCTTGTCTGCAACAATTGTAAGGCAGCCCTAAGACAATCCATAGCCCAGTTCTGTAAAGCGACCGATTGTTTCGGGTAATTTTCCTTGTCCATCAGGTATTTTAGCTTGGCGGATTCGTGTGCGGATAGACCCTTTTTGGCCAAGACGGTGTGAATAATGAAGAGGATGCCATGGATAAGCTGACGATGCAATTCATTCGTCCAGTGGTCTGCCTCAATATTTGAGAACCATAGTTGTACACGGCGCTCCAGCTCTCCGAGTTCACCAAGCTCCAGGATGGTCGCCCACTCTCCAAATAAGTTCATTGGAGCCGCCACGGGCATGGAATCAAGAGGTTTATTGCAGGCAGGATAGTCCGGAGTGAACACTTGGCGGGAGCGGATCAGATTGCGCTGCTCCCTCTCCGTTACATAAGTATACGCACTCATAATTTCAGGTAGTAAGACGGCAGGACTGATGTAGATCGACAAGGAGCAATGAAGCATCTGTTCACATGTATTCAGAAATGTCCGGCAGTTCTGCTCAAGCGTAGGGCTGACGGAATTCCCGTTCCCCCTCACATAGACGATTGCCAGGTTGTGGCCTACCTGATCCTGCAGCACTGCACCCTCCATCCCGGCCAAGAGTAGTTCCTCTGCCAAGTTGCGAAGCGCATATTCCATGATCGTCTCATCCCGCGCACTTAAGTTTTCTTTCCATTGCTCAAGACCTAACAAAGCGATGACGTAACAGTCGTCCGGCTTCAAATCTAAATCATAAGTGTTAGCGGAGATCTGCAGCGAATCCAAGACGGGCGAAGCCCGCTCGCTAAGAATATCCTGCCAGAACCGCTCCACCAGCAAGGGCAGCTGATGCTCCCATTTTCTCCGGTAGTCTTTTATAAGTGCTTCGAACTGCTGGTGTTCCTTCTGTTTGTTGATTTCGGTAATTGCTTTGCTAGCCACTCTCATCAATTCATCATAATCCACAGGCTTCAACAAATAATGAAATGCCCCGTGCTGGATGGCTTGCTGCGCATATTCGAAATCCGCATGGCAAGTAAGCATGATCGTTAGCGTGCCGGGAGAGTACTGTTTCACCCAGGCCAGTAACTCCAGTCCGCTTCTCCCGGGCATTTCGATATCGCAAATGAGCAAATCCACGGAGTGTTGTTCCAGGCACGCAATGGCATGATCGACGTTCTCCGCAAGACAGACCTCCGTAACGCTCAATGCGCTCCAGTTCACACCCTGTTGCAATCCAAGCAAGGCAAAATATTGGTCATCGACAATCAAAACTCTATACATGTAAACGTCACAGCCCCCTTTGAATAGGCAGTCTGATCTCTACAACCCCGCCCCCCTCGGGAGCATTATGAAAGGCGAGCCTTGCACGGTTATCGTAGAACATCATCATGCGTCTGTAGACATTCCATATTCCCAGATGACGGTCAGTAGGTTTTTTTTCATACACTCCAAGATTAAGCATTTCAAGCTGGCGCTCGGAGAAGCCCGGCCCGGAATCTTTGATTTGAATGGCAATACACGAATCTCCGTTCGTTCCGGCTTCTTCTCCAACCGTAATCACGACCTCGAAGGGCTTCGTGTTATTGATGAATCCATGTTTCATGGCATTCTCCACAAACGGCTGAATCAGCAGCGGCGGAATGAGTGTGTGCTCAAGCTCCTTAGGAAGCTGCTCCTGATAGGTCAGCTTGTCCGGATACATGACCATTTGGATCTCAATGTAGTTCCGGATATGATTCAGCTCACTGGAGAGCGTTATCCACGTATCGTTAGTGTTCATAATGAATCTGAAATAAGACACCAGATGGCCAATCATTTTCTTGATCAGGCTGTACTTCTGAAGCTCTACGAGATGAAAGACGATATTTAAGGAGTTCATGAAAAAATGGGGGTTAATCTGTGCCTGAAGGTGCTTCAATTCCGCCTGTTGCACTTTCATCTGCTCTTCATACACATCGATTTTGAGATTGCCGATTTGCTCGGCCATCTGGTTGAACTGCTGGGTAATGATTTGAAACTCCTTGCTGTTACCCTCCTTTAGACGGTAATCCAATTGCCCCTTGCCCAGGATACGCATTCCGCTTATAAAATGCTGGATAGGCTTGAACACAAGCCGGCTCAACATAGCCAGAAGTATAGCCAGAATGATAATAATGGCAATAGGAATGGCATTGATGATCCGTTGGAATCTCGGCAATTCGTCCAGAATTGATTTTTCGTCCAGTAGGATAAAGACATTCAGATCGGAATAAAGTGAGGGTTTATCTATGAGTAAATAGTTATTGCCGTTGCTGAGACGAATAGAAGCACCCGATGGACTGAGTGGATCATTCAGGTGATTACGGATGAGAGCCAGATCCGCGCCGGCGAATTGGCCCCATAACAGGGCGCCGTCATTAGAAATAATGCCGATCTGCTCACCGCCTCCTGTAGACTCCAAATGCGTCAGGGGCTGTGCCAATGAGTCAATGCTGACAAGAATACCCACAAGAAGCCGTCCGCTCTTATCCGGCAGCGCTTTGAATAACACCGGCTCCCCGCCGATCGTAACGATTTCCCATTTAAGGGAAGCCGGAAGTTTAGAGGCTTTGAGCCGCGAGGACAGCCCTGAGGTAATCATGTCTTTCTCCTGGTAATACTCCTTCTGGCTGCTGAGGAACAATTCATCCCGGTCCAGATGGTACACAAATACACTGCGAATGATGGTGTAATAGCTAACATCGCTATACCATTGGTCCATAAGCTTGCGTATGGACAAGTAATAATTGACACTGTCCGGACCGCTATCCGAATATAGCTCCAGCAGCATGTTCTCATTTGCTGTACGCAGCAAATAATGGCTGGTCTGCTCCAGCAGCTCATCGAGTGTGCCCAAATGAAGGGTAAGTGTGTCCGAAGCGGATTTTGCAACCTTCTCCCGGACGATGTTGATCGAATAGATATTGGTGTAGTACAGAAAGAGAAAAAGAGGCGTTACCAGCAGCAAGACCAATGCGCTTACTTTAAATCGCAATGATAATTTCACAGTCCCACTCCTTAGATACATTCACGCCTTTAGCGGCAGGAAAGGGAAAGACTTTGTCAGTCTTCCCCCTTCCCCTGCTTATGGTTGTTTTGCTTTCCAGGCATCGTATTGTTTCTGAACCTCGGCACGGATAGCTTCAATCCCGTTGGCCTTCAGCTTTTGATTATACTCTGCAAGCACCTTATCTACGCCCAGACTGCCCGTTTCAAGCAGCGGACGGAATTCCTTAATGATATTGCTGACCACAGATACCTGCGTTTTGACAGGATCCGTATTAAAGTTGAAGCCGAATGACTTTACCTTATGGGCCTTCTCGTTATAAGCTTTGAACTTCTCCCATTTGTCAGCGCTTTCGCCTTCCCATAAATAAGTCAGCGTCTGATTGCCGAACATCCACTCAATGCCCGGTGCCCATCCTGTATCTGCACGGGTAGCAACCCCGTCGGGCAGTTTAATGAAATTGTCTTTACCTTCCACTTTGACATACTGTCTGCCTTCCACACCAAAAT
This sequence comes from Paenibacillus tianjinensis, assembly GCF_017086365.1. NCBI lineage: Bacteria > Bacillati > Bacillota > Bacilli > Caryophanales > Paenibacillaceae > Paenibacillus > Paenibacillus tianjinensis. The sequence continues at coordinate 6,196,306 of NZ_CP070969.1, forward strand.
CAATCAGATTAATAAGATGCTTATCTGTGTGGAGAAGATTCAACAGCATCATCGTCCGCTCGGGATCAATAGAGGTGCGTCCAATCGCCATCATGGAATTACTGACGCTCGCTGTACTGATTTCGGGATCATTGCCTTTCAGTTTCACAAGCTCGATCCCGGTAGCAATTGAATCCTCTTTGTCGGAATCCGGTTTATCCGAACCAAATTTCATCCAGGTTTTCCCGGCCTTGAAAGCGTCTTCAGTACTGGTCTTGGTTGTTGCAGCATCCTTATTGATGTAGCCTTTGCTGAACCAGTCGCTGTAGAGCTTCATCCGGTAAATTGCAGTGTCGGATTCCATGGAGCTGATAATCATCTTGTCTGTCTTGGTATCCAGTACGATTCCGGCGGGAGCGCCTGCCACCAGCTCATAACGGAAATTCTCTTCCATGCTCGGCTTGGTTTTGTCAAAGTAGCCAAGTGTATCTGAGCCGCTGCCGGAGAGCCAGATCGGTGCAATGGCGGGTTCTTTCTCCTTGATAGTCTGAAGCCATGGCTCCAAATCCTCGAGAGTATTAATAGAGTTGACATCGAAACCATATTTATCGATAAGATCTTTTCTGAACATAATGGTGTGGCTTTCGCCTATTTCCTTGTTGGTTGGAATGGCGTAGATTTTGCCGTCTACGGTTCCGCCGTCAAGAAAACGGGGGTCCAGCGTCTCTTTGATTCCTTGCCCGTATTTGGCTAACAAGTCGTCGAGCGGCAGGAAAGCACCTTTGGCTACGTTGTTGGCGAAATCGGCCCAGTTCGGAGCAAAGGTTAAATCGACCTGTTCCCCGGACTGGTAGGCCAGAGCCATTTTCTCGGCCCAGGAGGACCAGGGAAGTCCCTGGAAGTCAATCTCGGCGTTGATCTTTTCTTTGAGATATTTATTGATCTCCTCCACAACCGCCTTGGTGTCATTTTGAGGAAAATTCCCAACTGTGTAGACGGTTAGCTTGCGGAAAGTTGAAATATCGGGATTGCCGGAACCCGTCTCTCCGGCAGTGGTGGCGGTCGCCTCCGATTCCGTCTTGGACGAAGTGGATGCGTTTGAATTGCCCCCGCTGCACCCGGTAACGGCCAGTATGACGGCAGTCAGACAAGCAAGCACCGCGCCCGAACCTCTTGTTTTTTTCATTCTGATGAACCCTCCTCAATAGTAATATCATATATTCTAACTGGCGTTTTTGCCAGAGTTAGACAGCCTCAACCTTTGATGGCGCCTATCGTAAGCCCCTTGGTAAAGTACTTCTGGAAGAACGGATAGATGAACAGGATAGGACCAATGGACACAATCACCATTGCCATTCGGAGACTTTCCGTAGGAACCGACTCTTGTACAAGCAGAGCTACTCCGCTTCCAGCCAATTGATTCTTGAAAAACTCTGCCTGACGGATCATTTGAATCATGACGTACTGCAGAGAGTACAAATCCGTATTATTGATAAAGAGCATGGAATTGAACCAGTCGTTCCAATACATCAGTGTAGTGAACAGCGCAATGGTGGCAAGAACCGGCAGTGAAATGGGTAGAACGAGCTGGAAGAAAATCCGCCATTCCGACGCCCCGTCTAATTTGCCGGATTCAATCATCTCTTCCGGGACGGTCTGCTGAAAGAAGGTGCGGGCAATAAAAATATAGAATGCGTTTGAAAGTCCGGGAAGGATGAGCGCGATAAGGGAGTCCTTCAGATTCAAATAGTTGACGTACAGCAGATAGAAAGGTACCAGCCCTCCCGAGAACAGCATGGTAATCAGAAGGTAGAAATTAAAAGCTTTCTTGAAGGGAAAATCCTTGCGATAGAGGGGGTACGCATATAATGCAATTAACAGGACCGCCAAAAGGGTTCCGGTAATCGTAACCGTCAGACTGACCCCATAGGCTTTGGCAAGCGTTTCCGAATGGTTGAATAGATACTGGTAGGCAGACAGATCAATCTTGTCAGGCCAGAACTTATACCCCTGTAAGGTCAGTGCTTTTTCGTTGGTTAAGGAGATGGCGACGATCAGCAGCACAGGCAGGATACAGGCAAGGCTGAACGCAATGAAAAAAATATGAAGGATCATTTGCGCGCCTTTGGAGCCTTTTAAGTAAGAGTTACTATTGGATGCAGTATTCATTAAGTTTCTCCCTTCTAGAAAAGTGCCGTATCACGGTTAAGCTTACGGGCCAGACTGTTTGCTCCGATGACAAGGAAGAATCCGATGACCGACTGATAAAAGTTCGCCGCGGAGGACATGCCCAGATCGTTGAGCTGTATCAGCCCTCTATACACATACGTATCAATAACATCTGTTGTAGAGCGCAGCGCCCCGGAATCGAGCGTAACATGGTAGAACAGTCCAAAATCAGAGCGGAAAATACCGCCTAAGTTGAGGATGGTGAGAATAACCATGATGGGCGTAAGGAGCGGCAGCGTGATCCGGGTAATCTGCTGCCACTTGCTGGCTCCGTCCATCACCGCAGCTTCATACAGTTCCTCGCTGATGCCGGTTATCGCCGCCAGATAGATGACACTGCCTATGCCAATAGAGTGCCACATCTTCGTTAGCCACAATATATAAGGCCAGGCATTGGGATGCATATAAGCATTGACTGAGGAATAGCCGAATAAGGGCAGAATGTGTTTGACCAGGAAGCCATATTCCGGGTGCAAAAACGCATAAACTATAAAGCTGACGACAACCATGGATAAGAAATTCGGCATAATCATCACCGTCTGATAAACGCGTGAGGCCAGCTTGCTCGTTACTTCATTGATGGCAATGGCAAGGGATACGGAGAGAATCAAGCCTGAAATAATAAAAACAACGTTGTAGGCTACAGTATTGGCCGTCACCCGCAGGGCATCGGATGTGGCAAAGAGGAACCGGAAGTTGTCAAACCCCGCCCACGGACTGCCCATAATGCCATCAACGTAGTTGATGTTTTTGAAGGCAATAAATAATCCAAACATTGGGATATAGCAGTTAATAAAGAAAACAATGGATGTCGGCAGAAGCATGAGCAGCAGCACACGATATTTCACAATATTCCGCAACAAACGGTTAAGGCCGCTCTGTTGCTGTGGAAGGGGCTTCCGGACCAAAGCTTTTACGGTTGATGAATTTGCCATAGGTTCTAACCTCGCTCTACATAATCTGGATGAGTTTATTATAGTTGGCGCGGGTACACCACTTCTCTCTTCCAGATGACCTCCTTTATTCAAAAGTTACCTCATGTTCCAGCCGGATGTTGCTATACCTGGGTTTAAACGTATCTGCGCCAATACAAGAAAAAGCCAGGAGCTTACTCAAAAGAGTTCGCTTCTGGCTTTTTCAATAAGGTGATTCCTCCGTCAATGGCACACTCTCAGCCCGCAGTGAGTCTCTTGAGAAATTGTTCTATTTGATCCATGTAACCCGGCACCGTGATCTGCCTGGGCATGAAGAGACTGATCATTACGGCCCGAAAATCGGAATCAGCTGTCTTCGTGCTCAACATCGAATGCTCCGCGTCAGGGAAGACCGCAACCGTCAGCAGTTCCGGCTTTACCTTATTGCGATACACCCGCTCCGTTTCCTTCCAATCCACATGGATATCTTCTTCGCCCAGAAGCAGGAGTACTGGCGAATTAAAATGACGAAGATCGTCCGTTGCATCCGACAAGAAGTTTTTACTGACAAAGGTCCATCTGTCCTCCGGCATCACGCTGCTTCCCTGCGCTATCTTAAGATATTCGTCATAGCCGGCCTGTTTGGCTAAGAGCTGTCGTACTCGGTAGTCATACGTTTCTTCGGCTTGAATGTCTTTCTCCGAATAACCGTCCTTGATCATCTGCTCACGCGTATGATAGGCTCCTTGCCGTATCCAGTTAATGGCGGGCGATACAAGAATACTAAAGGCTAACGGCTCCTTCCCGGCAAGCTTTGGAATGACCCATCCCGCCTGACTGGCGCCCCATACCCCGATCCTGTCCGGATCGATCAACGGATGCCCTTTTGCCCATCTAATCGCCTCACGAGCCTCATCTGCCCGATCATCCATGCTCTGTTCCAGCCAGCTTCCTTCAGACCCGCCGATCCCTCTTTTATTCAGGGATAACGAGGCATAGCCAAGGCCAGCTAACCGCTCCCATAGCGGCTTGTATCCATCATCGTGGGTTGCATTTATCGGTCCATCCCCATGGATAAAGAGGACTAACCCCAGCTTACCCTTAGCGTTCTTAGGCAGCACCAAAGTTCCCGTTAGTTTACCTGTGGACGATGGTATCTCCACCCTCTGCTCTACCATGTCAAAACGGTTTTGCTCCAAAATATATAAGCCTATACCGCCAATAAGCAGTACGACGATCATCGCATAAATCATTATTTTCTTGTTCCTCATTGTTTCTTTAAAATCCCTCCCTCCTCTGTACCCTATAATCCCACTTCGATTCGTTGAATAACAGATGCAATATCCATCGGTTCTCCCGGGACAGCGTTTGGAACGATAATTGGTCATATAACTGCTGGGCGCGCGGGTTACTAGCGGATACGTACAGGCTTAGGCGATCCAGACCCGGATCCATCTCCACAACCTGCTGTGCCCATTGCAAAAGCAGCCTTCCAACGCCCTTGCTTCGCTGGTCCGGATGAACAGCAAGGTCTGCTATATAACATTCACCAGGCTCAGGTTTATGATCTAGTACATATAGGCCGATCAGCATTTTGATCAGGCTCCAACTGCCAAATTGGCTGAGCATCCTCCATGACGGCAGCTTCTGCCTGCTCTTTTTTGTGTCAACAATCGGTTTACGTTTAATCGCTATACTCCCAATCACCTCTCCCTGTTGCAGGGCGACCATTCTTTGAGTGGACGGTTCAGTTGGGATGTATTCCAGCAGCTTTTCGAAAAATCGAGCTAGTTCATCCTCATTCCTCTTCGTCAGCATGTTGAATTTTCCATGGAACGCTTGAGCCAGTAATTGTCCGACCTGTTTATTATACCGGGACTGCATGGGCACTATCGTAATCGGCACTGTCCCTATGATGGATCTCCCCCTTCAGACTTTGCAGCCGGCGCGATCAAGCCCTGCAGCTCATAGTGCAGCATACCAGGACTGAATAGAGATAAATAGGATCTTTCTATGACAACCAAAGGCCCCAATAAAGGGATAGATTGTGCAGCAGCATAGTCAAAAAATTGTTCAATCCAGTGCTCAAGCTCTTCCTCCTGAATATTACATTGCAGAGTAAGGTACTCTCCTTCAGGTAATGTAGTATCTCCCGGAACCTGAGTTTCCAGATATAAGGTAACGGTATCTGAACCGTCATATAAGTAATGGATATCCGCTTCAAACAAGTTCAGGATGTGGTTGGCCTGCTCAGCAAGTACTGCCGCGTTAAGCCTCATATGTGAATCCAGCTGAATAAAGCTTGTAAGAAATGTGGAATTACGCTTCTTAATGTGGAATGGGCCGGGCTGCAAGCTGTAGCTTTGCTGCTCATGTAACACTTTAAGAATGAACTGCCGAAGTTCCTGGAGGCGCAGCAGCTCCGCTTCGATCTCCTGCAAGGAATGATGAAGCAGCTGCCGTTGCTGATCTGCAGAATGGGAAATCATGCATTCTTTAATGGACTGGACAGGTACCTCCAATTTGCGGAGCAATAGGATACGGGCTAACTCGTAGATTTGATCCATACCATACTTCCTATACTGGTTTGTATCCGTGTAAGCAGGCTGAAGGACACCCTTCTCTTCAAAATAACGGATTTGATGAACCGACACATTCATCAGCTTAGCAAGTTCACTAATCGTAATTTCGCTTTTGATAACGATCACTCCCAAGGATGCGGCGTTGAATACCTCAACGATACACCCTAGGTCTGACCTAAGGTCAAGTGTCATGCTAAAAATACTAAAAAATAGACAGCCCCATTATCCTGGGGCTGTCCTTGTGTCGCATTTATTATTTAAACAAATCCGGCAATATGTCGTAAATATATTGGTTTACCCAGTTCCATGCATGGGTGCCGCCATCGCTGACGATAAAATAGAAATTCCCTTTCTTCGTATCCGATGAGTAAATGAAACTCTCCTTGATCTGCTTCATAGCGTCGATCTGAGGCTTCATATTCGGATAAGCGATATCCAGGCTGCCTGTGGCGCTGAACACGTAGTAATCCTTAGGCGTGTACCCGGATTGCCGGGCTACATTGGCAAGGTATGCCGCAGTTTCTTTCGGCATGGTTCCGCCGCCTCTCTGGCCCATAATCCAGCTGTCACCGCTCAATGGCATATAATACTTGAAATAATCGAGGCAATTGATGAACGTGTACCAAGTTGTTACAGATCCCATAGAGAACCCGCCGAATGCCCGATGCGCCCGGGATGCCTTCAGATCGGCCACACTTGCGGATGCCGCATAAGTACGATATTTGGTTTCTACCATTGGAACTATTTCTTTCATCAGCTCCTCGTGGAAGAACTCCGGTTCATTCTTTCCTCCATAGAAGGTAGGAGTCACTACAATAAGCGGCTCTATATCACCCTTGGCAATCATATTGTCCAGGATCTTCTTCATCTCTTTGCTTTCGCCGGGGCCGCCGAATATGAGATTCTCATTCTCGCCGCCGCCGTGCATCAGATATAGCACATTATATTTCTTGCTGGCATCAGAAGCATTGTAACCGTATGGAAGATAAACGTTCAGCTTCTTTGCGTCTTTGCCATTATTAAGATTAGTAGCCGTGTAGGACAAGCTTTCGATTGTACCCGGCTTGCTGCTCTCTAAACGGTATTCATCCGGAACCGCTTTGAATTCCTTCTCATTTGCCGCTTCCTCTGTTAACACCAGTTTGCCGATTGCTTCTTTGATCGCAGCGTATTGTGTGTCGATTTGGCTCTGGGTAACCTTCTTCCCGTTAATAACGCCTTCTGCAGCTTTAATAGCATTCGTCACAATGCTTGCATTTTGGTAACGTGTGAGATCCAGCTTTTGCGTACTCTTGATCAGGTTCAGGAGGTCATAAGGGTTCAGTCCGCTGACGTCATTTTTGGTCTTGCCTGTGAGCAGGACACTCCCGAACTTCCCTGTATCGTTCCATGCAGTGCCTGTTGAATCAAATGCATTGATGGCCCCAACCCGCTCCGTCCCTTTAGCATCATTAACCTGTAACTCGATTCCGATCACTTTCCCGTTTTCAGGTTTCTTTTGCAAGGCGATTCTTGCCTCTACTATATAGCCGTCCTTCATTTTCTTAGTAGAAGTATAGAACCGCTGGGCATTGCCAACGTCAACAGATTGAACATTCTCGTAGTTTACCCGGAAATGCAAATCATCGACACCATATTCCTGTGACTTGTCATTATTCTCGTCCAGGAAAATTTCCAATGAATCCTGCATGTACGGCGTCCCGGATTGCACGGACAAGTCCTTATCTTTGATTTCTGCAAGAATATACAAGGCGTTATCGTCCCATAATGCTTTAAACTCAGCCGTGGTATCGGTATTGCCTGATACATACTTCGGCTTAATCATCTGCGCGTTATTCCAAGCCTTATCGATTGAACCGTCCATGACCGGCGAACCGAAGTAGGCAACCATTCTCCCTTGGGAGTCTAATCCATTACTGTCTACCGGTATTTTCTTAGGCTCTGGCGGCGGGTTTGTGTTTTTCTTGTTCACCTTAATTTTGGCAGTCAAGGTTATTGGCTCCTCATTATATCTAATGATCTTACATGTAATGGTTGCAGCACCAACCGCAAGCGCTTTCACAATTCCGGTCTGATTTACCGAGGCCACCGAGTGATCACTGCTGCTCCATTGATAGGTCGAATTGGACGGCTGATTAGCGATCATCAAAGTGAACGTTTCCCCTACGGACAATACTTTGGTTCCTTTGTGTATGAATGCAGGTTGATTCTTCTTGGCTGCAGCTGCTGTCGCATTGGACCACAAGCCTAGAAAATTCGCAAATAGCATGGCGACAACAGCCAGGAGCACAATCGGTAATCGGAATTGTCTTGTACCTTTCTTCAACAATATCGCCTCCGTTAATGAAATTGGTAGTTCTGAATGTAGATCCATACAATCAGCGGCCAGTTCATCATCGAACAGACCCTATCCTTTCATACACACCGCTTATGACACCTCGCTTTCTACAAGGGATATCATACGAGAATTGCTTATCCACCCTCACTGCAATAACGTTTTAGCAAAGCTGCTTCATTTTATCTCATTTCAACTTAAAAATCAACATGCAGAAAGCGTTTGCAAATTGCGGATTCAAGCAAGTGCCTTGAATTTGATATAGCTTCCTATATCGTTCAGGGTGGTAAGGTAAAAAAAACAGCAGGTCTCGTTCATAAGACCTGCTGTTACTTTTCTGTTAACTTGGCTGTGTTTGTTCAGGGCAGCTGACAAGTCACTACAGTTCATTTGTATATCCCCCGCAGGATTGCCGGAAGATGAACGGGGTCTCGAACACGACCGAAGAATTGTGACCTGCCGTTCCCCGTATAGCCTCCAAGATCAAGTTAATGGACACACGAGCCATCTCCTCCACTGGCAGCTTAATTGTGGATAATGACGGCACCGTATATCGTTCGATCTCATGGTCACCGTACGTCATGATCTCCATTTGGTCCGGAATCTTAATGCCGGCTCCGTGAAAGACAGACAACGCCGCGACTGCCATAATGCTGATTGGGAAGAAGACAGCCGTTGGAGGTTCTCCCTCCCCTTCAAGCATTCGCACAGCGGCTCTATTGCCCCCCTCCATGGTCATGGGGGCACTCTGGATGTGCGCTTCATCCAGTGTTAATCCATACCGTGAACAGGATTCGATGAATCCCATTTGGCGCTGGCTGTTCTTGGTCTTTTCCATATAATCAGGCATGATAATACCAACCCGTCTATGTCCACGGATTGCGAACAGCTCGGCGGTCTTTCGCCCGATTTCAAAATTATCGACATGGACATTGGTATAGACATTGCTCTCCCGGTTGAAGATGACTGTGGGCAAGCCTAATGGATTAAGTTCCAGATATTCTTGATCCTCTTGAGAAATCCCTGTCAAGATCACGCCGTTGAACAATCCTTGTTCGCACTTGCTTCTCATCTTATGAATCTGGGAACGCCGGTAGGGATGGATCGTCATCTCAAACTCGTTCTCCTCCCGCATCATAACGCCCTGCGCCCCCATAAAGAAACGTCCAAGCATGTCGGCGGACAGGTCGTTCGGCCAGAATGCAGCAATGACCGGGACATTCTTGTTACCGGACTGCCGCAGGCGCCGCGCAGCCACATTGGGTAAATACCCGTAGCTCTTCGCTGCCTCCATCACTCTCTCTTGGGTTTTCTTGGAGATCCTCATCTCATCACCGCGGCCGTTTAATACCAGGGACACAGTTCCAACAGATAAGTTTGTTTTCTCAGCTATCTCTTTAATGGTGGACATTGATCTCACCCTGTTCTTATTGATTACGACTATCCGCGTATCTCCTACTATTTTATCAGAAACCGCAGCTTTAACCTATTCCATCCTTCATCTCACCGGTTTGAGTTTCCTTTCGGTTTGACAACTAAGACTACCAAGTGATACGTTTAGGATGCTTGTTAAAACGAAATTGCAATGCATAACCTTATTAGTTGTGGAGACCAGAAAATGAAGAACAAAACCGTCATTTCCACCTCGCCCTCACTGTGGACCACAGACTTCGTACTCGTTACCGCCGTCATGACGCTTACGCGTATCTGCACCCAGGTACAGACCATATCCATGCCTCTTTATTTCCAACACCTCGGGGCAAGCATTACGGTGGCCGGACTGTCCATGACCGCCTTTACCATCGCTGCTATGCTCTTCCGTCCGTTCGTCGGAGCGTTATTGGACCAACGGGGAAGGAAGCCGCTCCTGATCATAGGATTGTTTCTATATGCCCTTTCCACCTTTGCTTACGGTTTGGTTACCATGATTCCGCTCCTGATTGTTCTCCGCATCATTCACGGAGCCTCATTCTCGGCCAGTTCTACCTCCACCAGTGCTATGATTACCGATATTCTCCCTGAGAAGCACATGACACAAGGCTTGGCCTATTACGGTATGTTCGGCACCCTGTCCATTGCCTTGGCTCCTTCCATGACTCTTTATTTCATTGATCACGCCACCTATACGACACTCTTCAGTGTAACATCGGGGCTTAGTGTTGTTGCATTGTTGATTAGCCTTGTCGTTACCTCCGAGCGAAGCCGTCTCTCCAAAATTGCTGAACATCAAAGCAGGGCAGAGTTGGAGACGAGAACGGATTCGATACCGGCTAAATACTCCATATGGAACTCGTTTATTGTAAGGAAAGCTTTTTCTCCTGTGCTCACCATGCTCTCTATAACCATCGCGACGAGCGCTGTTACTGTTTTCTTGCCCACTTACTCCAGAGCTGTCGGAATCCCCGGTATTGGCCTTTTTTACTTGGTGCAGGCAGCTGCCCTGGCCGCATCCAGCATAGTGATCGGCCATCTTTCTAAGAAATGGGGGGCGGTTATGGTGATCCGCTGCAGCTTGCTCGCCCTGGGCTCCTCTATCATGGTCATTAGTCTATGCCCCACCCTGTGGGCGATTCTATTGGCCGCCGCGCTCTTCGGATTCGCTAATGGATTGTTGATGCCTGAGCTAAATGCTCTAGCTGTACTTAGTGCTGCACCCAACCGCAGAGGGCAGGCAAGTGCCATGTTCTACCTTGCGCTTGATATTGGCATCGGGACCGGCGCGGCGGTCTGGGGATGGGTCTCCGATACCATTGGTATCCAGTGGATCTACATAATAGCCGGATGCTTACCCTTCATACTTCTGCTAGTCTCAGTATTATGCCGCATTGATTATAATCTGGGTTCCGTTCAAGCAGAACAACAGGTGCGGCCATATGGCAATGAGGGAACTACGCTCGCAGCACAGTCAAAAGAATGAGATCTCAATGTTCCTTGATGAGTATACAGGATACAATCGTGTAGAATAGCGGCTCTTTAACGTATCATTCTTCACATGCGCCAAAATTTTACAATGATAAGCTTGATAATAGATGCCTTATGACACTTTAGGAGGTAATTCAATGAGCAAGTACGACGAAGCCATGAAGCTGCTGGAAGAACAAGTGGGTAATAAGGACGGCCTGATCACTCTGTCTACTATCGCGCTGGAACCGGGGGCCAATGGCAAAAGCCGCCCCGCCGCCCGCATTGTGGACGCCTATTATGAGGACGGTGCGTTTTACACCGTCACTTACGCGACCTCAGGCAAGATGCAGCAGATCGCAGAGAACCCCGAAGTCGCCGTTTGTATCATCGTCGAGAACTTTACGGCCGATGGTATCGGTGAGAACCTGGGCTGGGTATGTGACGAGCAAAACGCGGAGATGATGACAAAGCTGCGTACCATATTCGCCGATTGGTATTACGAAGCCAATAACGACGAAGACCCTAACACATGCCTGCTGCGCATTCGCCTGATAAAGGGCCTCTGGAATGACGCCCATAAAGGGATCAGAAATGAGATTGATTTTGTCCATAAGACGGTAAGTTAAGGGATCTTTGTGGTTCGCCTTATTGGATTAATGAGAAGTAAACATTTGATAATAGACAGTGTTAGCTCAAAGGGAGTGTCCGTACACTCCTTTTTTCGCCGTTACTTATGGTACGGTTCACCGCACTTTCTTTAGCAGCAAGTTTTTTTCTAAGGACACCCTTTATGGGATGATCCTCTCTTGAACAACAATTTTGAGAAATCTTGAAACTTTTCTTATAATTGACCTTATTTCAACGAGTATACTCTATGTATGCCACACTAAAAATGGAACGCAACATGGTTCGATCAGCAAAAGTGGTGACTTCTACTCATATCCACGAAATTGTATTAGTTAATAGAGGAGGCAGAGCCTATATGGGGAAACATGATTTTTCATCCGCTTTGGGGGAATTCATCAAATCGCGCAGACATCGGCTTCAACCTGAAAATGCGGGAATCAAACCCTTGCCTGGCAGGAGGCGTACTCCGGGACTTCGAAGGGAAGAAGTCGCCTATCTGGCCAATGTCAGCGTAACTTATTATACTTGGCTAGAACAGGGCCGAGAGAGGAATCCTTCCCCAGAAATCTTGTCCCACATCAGCCAAGCGCTGCAACTGGATACAGACGAGCGGAAGCACTTATTCGACCTGGCCGCACCCGATCCAATCAGCTTCAGCATGACCCAGAGATCAGATAAACCCGATAACGGATTTTTGCAAAACCTTGTGGATCAAATGCGTTATCCTTCTTTCATTGCCAATGAGTTTGCCGATTTGATCGTCTGGAATCGAGGAGTGGAGCTCGTTGTCGCGGACTTCAGCCAATTGCCCGAAAGCGAACGAAATATGGTGGCGCTGGTGTTTCTGGATCCGGAGTACCCAAAGAAGCTTGTAAACTGGGAAGATTTTGCTCGTCACATGACGGCGTTAATCCGGGCAGGCTTCGACAGTAACAAAAACAACCCCATGTACATGGAACGCTATGAGCATCTTAGACGGAATAGCGAAGACTTCGTACGTTTGTGGGAGTGGCATGAGATCCGGCAAAAAAGCTCTGCCCCGATTCATTATCTTCTTCCAGACGGACAGGAATTGGCGTTCACGATCCATTGCGCTGCCCTCGACAATAATCCGGAACTGCAATGGTGCTTCTTCGTTCCTACACCAGGTTCGGGAACGGAAGAGCGACTAGCAAAATTGCTGGAGCAAGACGCCGGGTGGCCGCCGCAATCTTAGCCTGTTAGTTCCGTTAATAGTATAAAGACACAGTGGTTATCCCCTTCTATCGTTGGTATTATCTTAACAATATCAAGACGAGGGGGCTGTGTCATGAATACATATGCATATCAGGGCAAGCTGGCAGTGGTCACCGGTGCTTCATCCGGAATTGGCGAAGTGTATGCTGGGGCGCTGGCTGCACAAGGCTGCCATGTCGTACTAGCCGCACGCTCAGAAAAGAAGCTGAACGCATTGGCCGGCGAAATTCAACGTAAGTATGGAGTGCAGGCGTATGCCCTGCCCTGCGATTTGTCCAAAGCAGGTGCCCCGCGCCAACTAGCCGAATCCATCGCCGAGCTCGGCCTAACGGTAGATATTCTAATCAATAACGCAGGCGTTGGCACGCATGGCCGCTTTGAGGAGATCGATCCGGAGCGCGAGCAGGAGGAAATTATGCTGAACACCGCTGCTCTTGTCGACCTGACGCATCATTTTCTGCCCGGTATGCTGCAGCGCAAGGATGGAGTCGTCGTCAACGTGGCTTCAATGGCCGCGTTCGCACCTTGCGCCTATTCGGCTGTTTACGGTGCAACCAAGGCTTTCGTGTTATCTTTCTCCGAAGCGTTGTGGGCCGAAACCCGTGGACGCGGTGTGCGCGTCCTTACCCTGTGTCCGGGGGCGACGGATACAGGCTTTTTCGATGCTGTCGGCAGCAGGGACATGGCGGCGGGTAGCGCATTGTCCACTCCAGAGAAAGTCGTGCAAGCTGGATTTCGCGGAATCGACAAAGGCAGCATTTATATCATCGACGGGCGAAATAATCACATGGCAGCTCAGATGGGTCGTTTTCTTCCCCGTCATAGAGTAGCTATGATAATGGAACGCATCTCGCGCCCCAAAAAACATTGAGAACCCACTTAAGCTGCGATTCTTACGCTTTGGGGCGCTAATCACAATGCTCTCTTAACTCATGGTTCTGTTTCATATAATGCTAGAGTCTTATTTTTACGCAATCGGAGTACCATTAGGTTAACATAAATACATCCACCGTACCGAGCATCATCCGAAGCACAGAATCGATGAATATAGGCCATGTAACGGCAAAAAGACTAAGTTTTTTCCATGATGGAATGTGATCTGATATTGTCACGTTATGTATGCTCCTATATACCTATTCATTTTCACTTCACCTAGTTTAGCTCCCTTAAGTTAATACGTCTATTGGTATTTACTCTATATTTGAAAATATCATTTAAATAAAAAAGGCGGCCGCCTAGGACTTTTTTCTCTTGTCCGTGGCTGCCGTATTTTCTTTCATTGGGATCCACCGAAATACTTGATCTCATGAAATCATGCAGATATTAATACGTATTATATACATTAGCGCATTCTTCTGCAGTTGGTTGATAAAAACAATGTTTCTTCCATCGACCTACAAACGGCTGATTATACCAAGTTGGCGGACATGGTCCGGGATTGTCATACGTCCCCGGGCGGAAATACCATAGCGAGTATTTGGCTGGCCAACTCCGTTCCCCATTCACAACCCGTTGCGCTAGACGACGTTCTTTATCTCTTGCTTTTTGATAGTACATACCATGTTGCAGCGCTTCGAACGCATGCGGCTGGTTAATCATTTGGGGAATTGTCCGAATCCCTTCAAAATCGGAACAATTCGCTCTTATCCGGTTAATCCCGACAGCTCCAACATGGAGCATGCCCATTTCGCCTTCGGCTTCAGCCTCAGCTCGGAGCAGCCTTGCCAACATATCGATATCCTGTTTCCTGGATTTTACCACTGCCATTAGCTCACCTCATTCCATTTCTAAACTCATCATATTTTAGGTGAAGCGGATGTGTTACTTCGGCAAAATAAAGAAAACAATAATTACCTGCCTACGCCTAAGAACTTCTCCTGCATCAAACGTAAGCCAGAGTGAGGTGTTTACTGCCAATTTTGAGACCGGGCTGCTTAACGTTCTTTCCTACGAATACATCAAAGGCCATCCCGCAGAGGATGGCCTTTGAACTATTACAAGTAGTTGGAGCAGACGGTTCCAAATCGCCCGCTTTCATGAAGTGTCCTACTTGTGGTAGGGTTCGGCGTAACGGGGTTAACGGCGAAAACCTTCATGATGTTTGCTTTCGATTATTATACTAACCAAATTAAAATCCCCCCGTGAAAAGGGTAGGGCTATTCTCACCACCCTGCCTCTTATACGCTTCCCATTCAATTCTGTAGTCCCTCGAGGGAAATCAACCGAACAACTCTGGAAATTGCATCTCTTAAAGGTTCAACATTTTTAATGCTCTTTGGATCGAGCAACGGTCCAAAGGGGTTTGCCGCTGTCCAAGCCGTAGCGATCGTCATAATAGTTGTTAGTATAAATTCTGGAGGGAAGGCCGCACCAACCTGCCCCGAGTTTTGGGCCTCAGTCAAAGATTTAACTTTCTGGTCATGAACCTGTCCGCGTTCTACCGGACTGTCCGCCTTCTGTTCTAGGCTAAACCATGCCATAAGCCGCATCAAATCAGGATTTGACATAGCGAAATCAAACACACGCACGGCGTAGCCTGGAAGGTCGTCGGGAGTAAAAGTTATTTCCTCATAAACGCGGGTAAGGTTCTTTTGAAGAATCGTGGTGAAGAGCATCTCTTTATTTTCAAAGTAAATGTAAATCATGTTTTTGTTGCAATCAGCATTCTTGGCTATGCGATCAACCCGCGCGCCCGCAATGCCATGAGCAGAGAATTCCGCCATAGCTGCTTCCAGGATTCGTTCTCGGGTTGCTTCAGCGTTCCTTATCATATTTGAGTCATCCTTTCGGGGAAAAGCACTATTTCAATAAGTATATCATTTGACAAACCAGTTAGATAGATATATCTTATAACTAACCAGACAGTTATAAGATGCCTGGATTTTACTTGAAAGAAGGTTTTTGGGATGACTCAACGTACTTGGTTGATCACAGGAATAAGCAGCGGATTTGGGCGTCATATGGCGGAGCAACTCTTAGAACGCGGGGATCGTGTAGCCGGCACAGTCCGTAATATGGAGGCTGTGTATGATCTCAAAGCAAAATATGACGAGTTATTATGGATTTCCAAACTCGATCTTACAGATACACCTGCTATTCGTCAGGTGGTGAAAAACGCTTTTCACTCCCTTGGTCATATTGATGTCGTAGTTAACAATGCAGGATATGGACTATTTGGTGCGGCAGAAGAATTGACGGATGAGCAGATACGCCATCAACTGGAAACGAACTTGATTGGTTCAATCCAAGTGATCCGCGAGGCTCTTCCTCATCTACGGGCGCAAGGTAATGGACGAATCATTCAGCTATCCACTGTAGGTGGTCAAACCGCTTTCCCTGGCGGATCTATGTATCACGCGAGCAAATGGGGAATTGAGGGCTTTGTTGAATCCGTGATGTATGAGGTTGCCCCTTTTAATATTGGCGTTACCATTGTGGAACCTGGTAGCGCAAGCACCAATTTCCGGTACCAAAGCTCCAAGCTTGCTCCAAAAATCGATGATTATGAAGCCTCCCCGGCCTTCCATACACGCCGGATTCTTGAAGAAGCCAAAGCACCTTCGCTGGGCGATCCGGCAAAAATGGTTGCCATCATGATCGAGAGTGTCGATCAAAATCCGGCGCCGAAAAGAATTGTTCTGGGCAGCGACGCCTTCTATACGATTCACAAAGCGCTTACCGAGAGGCTCGCAGCGCTGGAAGCACAAAAAGATCTCGCTTTCTCCACCGATTCCTCTATAAAGTGAATCTTCAGGTTGCCCAGCACAAAAATAATAGAGCCCCTTTTCATAAAATCTAAAAGAAGCCTGGATTAAACTTTGCCTCACTTATGATACGGTTCACCGTAACATTTATAGGGCGAAATTTTCGGGTGCTCAATTGGGTGCCCTTGATAAATACGTATGTTCTCACAAGGGTTTATTGTTGAAAAAATAACCTATAAATCCTGTTTTTTTGATACCCATAAAATACTGACCACGGAAACAACGCCAATAACCGCCATACTAGAATATGAAACACTCATGGGAAATGCAAAATCAATATTGATGGATGTAACCTGGCTAACCCTCAGAATAGTAACGATGGGTAAGATAGAGGATAGCACAGATGACCAGACTCCAACAAAGGATAACACTGCGTACATAATCGTTGCACAAATAGCAATAAGATAACTTTTACGGCAAATTACCGCGACTGATAGGACTGGTAAAAGGCTAAAGAACATAAGTAAGCCAGACTTCAAATAGGTTATCAACCCATCCCAAAATGAAGCCGTTTCAAAAGGTATTCCAATAAACAAGCCAAGAAAGTTGAGCAAGTAGGATAGAGAGGCCATCGCTAAAATAATCAGAAGTAGTGCAGCTAATTTTGCTATGGCTAATCGTACACGGCCAACAGGGATTATAAACAGATTCCGGTATGTATTCTCTATGGATTCCCTTGTGAAGATATAAGTACCAATAAGTCCAAATATGCAGGGCCACAACAGCAATATTGCCAACCATAAATTTTGAGCGGCATAGGAGCTCCATGTGGTTTGAGCAGATGCCTCTAGATTTACAACAAAACCGATTAACGGAAGAATACAACAACCAGCAAGGCAAACCCAGATTATACTGGAGCCTTTGATTTTCATAAACTCAGCTCGAATGAATCTAAGCAATATTAGTTCACCCCCCTGTTATTTTCATAAAGTATTCTTCCAAATTCCCTTTGTTCATACTGATTTCGCTAACACCAATATGGGCATCATGAAAGTACCTGTTTACGTCCTCCATGTTTCTTTCTATTTCATAAATTTTTAGAATATAGTCGCTTTCAACATCGAAATCGGTAATCCCTAACTGCTTCTCTAGAATGGGTACGGCTAAGGCTGTACTGGATACTACCATTTTTATAAAATGGCGATTACGCAGCCTTATTTCATTCATGGGGACTTCTTCAATTAGGCATCCTTGATGAATAATTCCTATGGTATCGGCAAGCTGTTCCACCTCACTTAGAATATGACTAGAAATGAGTATGGACGTTCCTGCTTCTTTGCTTAGACTGAGAATGAGTGAACGCATTTGCTGAATACCTGCTGGATCAAGGCTATTCGTTGGTTCATCCAAAATAATAAATTCAGGATCATGCATTAAGGCTAATGCAATTCCAAGGCGTTGCTTCATGCCCAAAGAGAATTTTCCTGATTTCTTGTTTGTATCGTTCTCCAATCCTACTAATTCCAATGTGTTGTTCACTGCATTTTTGTTATGGATACCCCGCAAAGAAGCAATCAAGTTCAAATTTTCTACAGCAGTTAAGTTTTCATAAAAGGCCGGGGCTTCAATAAGTGCCCCGATCCTTCTATATCCTCCTGTATTGGACCTAGTCAGCTTTTCGCCGAAAACGGTAATCTCTCCGCGGGTTTGTTTTACCAAACCCATCACCATCTTTAAAGTTGTCGTCTTTCCGGCACCATTACGACCAAGCAGAGCATAAATCTCCCCTTGCCGGACATGCATATTGAGATTATTTACTACAAGCTGGTTATTATATTTTTTGGTCAATCCGTTGGTTTCTAACACCATCATAAAGTAGTGATCAATCCTCTCCCGCAGGGTTGTAGGGTTTTCTGCGATTCAATTACGCCATCTTTTAAATGAATAACGGAGTCGCCATATAGCGTGGATGCTTCTGAATGGGTAACCTGAATAATCGTTTTTCCAAATTCCCTATTAATACTCTGAAACAGCTCCATAATAGTAGCACCATTGCGGGAATCCAGATTACCTATAGGTTCATCAGCCAGAATAATTTCCGGTTGAAACAGCAAGGCTCTTGCGACGGCAATTCTTTGTTGCTGCCCACCTGATAATTCTCTAGGCGTTGCTGTTCTCTTATGAGACAGTTCTATCAAATCAAGAATTCCCTTCAATTCTATACGATAATCCTTTACACTCCTACCATCTAATATAATGGGCAGGAGGATATTATCCTCAACCGACAGATTTGGCACCAAATTATGAAATTGAAATACAAAGCCTACGTCCCTGCGTTTCATCTTTGCTTTTTCGTCTTCCTTTAATTTACCTATGTCTTTTCCATTTATGATAATCTGTCCAGAAGTAGGGTCATCCAGGCCACCAAGCAAATATAGCAATGTAGACTTCCCGCAGCCTGACGGTCCCATGATAGAGAGAAAACTACCCTTTTCTACCGAAAAGCTCAGATCATTTAATACTTTAACCTCTTCTTTGCCCATATAGAATGATTTATTTAAATTTATGATTTCGATGCTGTTGTTCACCACATTCACCTATCCTTCTATTCGTATTTCATTTCATTAATTATTGAAAACTTCTTGCCATTTAAGATAACTGGAAGTGTGAAAAGGACAATTAGCACTAGCAAGAATCCTATTACTAACGGTAAATACATTAGATTTAGCCTGATATCATATATCATTCCGATGAGGCTCAGTAAGTCTTTGGTCAGAAATATCATCGCATAGGAACAAGGGATAAGCAGGAGCGTCACCCAAAGCACCACGAAAATAGACTGGAACAGCAATAACCTATTCTTCTGTTGTCTGCTTAACCCTATTGCGTGCAACAGAGCGATGTTCTTCTTTGCGTTTAAATAACTGATTTTGGTGTTGTTTAATACACCGAACGACGCAATGACCATGGCCATCAATGAGAACAGGCCAAATGCCGCAATGGTCTTTTCGTTTTCAGCAATATTGGCTCTTTCCAGTTCCTCATATGTCACTACCTTTACGTTATAATTACTTAGTTGCTTCCGCAGGTCATCTCTTAATTTCACATCGTCTCCCGTTGCCTTAGCATTAATCATGTTCGTACCAACATAATTAAATTGCTGCAGCAACACATCATTATCTACTAATACAACATAGCCCCCATACAGCACCTTCATATTTACAATTCCTGTAACATACAGTTCCTTTTCAGTTTGATTAACCGTTAACGGCAGCTTATCTCCAGCTTGTATATCGAGGGCTTTGGCCATACTTTCTGAGACAATGACCGAAGGTACTTTGGCATTCTTGAATTCCTCATATATGTTTAGGTTCTTAGGCTTTGTCCAGTCAATATACCCGTCATAGCTTAAATACTTATCTTTATCTATTCCCGCAATCTGAAAAGCTGTTCCGTTAAGCTGGCCTCCAAATACTTTTAGCTTCTGAAGCGTATCTTGTTCAATATCACTGCGGTTCAGCTCATTTTTCATTAGAGTATCCGCAATATTGCCAGCTTCTGACGGAACCGTAATCTGTATCTGAAAGTTATTTCTGTTAAAACCATCTGTCATAGCTGTTTGAACACTATCACCAACGGATGTGATCGTAATTACCGATAATGCTGCGATCAGCATTAAGGTAATGTTGCCTAACAGTTCTTTTGAAGTCCGGATATTATTAAGGGCTAGAGCCGATACAGGTACTTTGTCCTTGAGAATCCCGTATAGCTTAGCTGTTACCACATGAATCAGATTCGGGAGAACTAATAAAATCCCCGCAATGAGCAGAATACACTGAATGCTTACGATCCCGTCTATTTGCACAAGAAACAATAAGAGAGAAATGACAAGAAAGCCACTACCTAATAGCGTTCTTGTATTATTGCCTGCTCTGTTCTCTACAGCTACTCCCAATATGACATCCTTGATGGATAGTTTATTGATTTGCAGAATGGGGAGGATCGATGAAATAACAGACAACAAGCTCCCAAACAGAACTGCCAATACTAAGTAATAGATGGGGATTGTGGGTAATTTGAATATCCCATACTCTCTATGCAGGGACAGAAAGTAAGCTGCTCCATAGATGATTCCACTACCAGCTAAAAATGATAGAACACCGCCAATTGCGCCAAAAAGGATACTTTCCAATAGTAGAACGTTAATAATGTTAGGTTTCGTAGCTCCTTGACTAAAAAAAGTACCAATCACAGGCATCCTTTCTACAATAATGAGTTTGAAAGAACTGGAGATAATCACCGAACTGAGCAACATTACAACGGCTAACAGGGCAAAACAGATGATTCTCCCTTCTTTAATTGCACCCAGCATTCCTTGTTGATCTGTGAAACTTGTTCTTGCAACATAGTTTTCATTGGCACTGTTAAACTCATCAATTGAAGCTTGAGTATATGGACCTGTTCCTGTAGCGATAATGTTGTTGTACAATCCCGGCATATTCGATTGCCCAACCAAAAAATCGTAGGGTACAATCATTTGGAACGCTTCGTTGGTATCTCCAAAAAAGATCCCCTCATTCAGGAATAGGCCCACTACTTGAACGGTTATGTCCTGATGATTCACACTAAGCTGTAGGGTATCGTTCACTTTCAAATGAAGATCTTGGCCCACCTTCTGTGAAATAATGCATGTTGCACCTTGGAAATGGTCCAGTACTCTTTTTTCATTAGCGTTTTTGGTGATGATATCTTGTGTGTTCCTGCCGAGGACTGTCACAGTGCTGTTATCCAAATCATGGCGATAAATCCCCTTCAACTCTAATTGAGGAACGATATCTTGTACCCCTTTTAAATTCACCTCATCTAATTTAATTCCAACGGTTGGATCTTTGCTTGTAATTGAAATTTCTTTGTTCTCCATTACCTGAGTATAGGACTCGATGTAGTTATTCATCATAACGTCTGTGACTCCCAAGCTGGCAATGAACAAAGTAGCACTCATCAGGATAGCAAATAGAAGCATGATAAACTTCCCTTTCTTCTCCATCGCTGATGTTATAACAAATTTCAGAAATAATCCCACAACATTCCACTCCTAACATTTGTACTTCATGATTTCATTGTAAGGAGTAAATTCTATACGCCACTGATATAATTCTGATTTTTTTCTGATAGTCATACAAAAAGAAGGAAATGCTCTAAGCATTCCCTCCTCTTATCTTGCTAATGGCAGCTGCAGCTTAAACAACGTTTGTGAAGATGGCAGGCTACTTACATTTATGTTGCCGCCCATCTTCTTTATAAGTTCGTAAGCAATCGCAAGACCAAGCCCGCCATGTTCTGTTCTAGCCGCGTCACCTTGATACAATCGATCAAAAATGAACTCCATATCTTGTGCAGCTATGCCGTTTCCATGATCGATGACATCTACAAAAACATACTTATTCTCTACATATACGTGGATTCCTAAATAACAACCTGATTTCCCATGAATAAGCACATTACGAATTAAGTTTTGTATCACACGAATAAAAGCAGATGGATCTACCTTTACAGGGTATTCCTCATCAGGAATTTGCGTTTCCACATCGAAATGGTTTTTTTCAAGCAGGGGGATGAAATCGATGACAACACCGCGAATAAGTTCACAAATATCTAGTTTTTCATCTTTCAGTTGAATTTCATTGGCATCAAGCCGCACGAGCTCAAACAACTGGTCAACGCGGCGTTTTAAGTCGTATGATTTTTGCAGCGCTGTTTGCAGATAGAGCTCCCGATCATTGCCATGAACCAGTTCCCCAGTAACAGCTTCTAAATAACCAATAACAGAAGCCAAAGGAGTGCGAACATCATGTGAAAGGTTTGCCAGCAATTGTTTTCTGGCCTGTTGTTCCCGGTTCACTAGAATACGTTCCTTTTGATAGGATTCCATGAGTTGATTAATTTGCAAGGATAAGTTCGCCGTTTCTTTTCCCGGTATGGCAAATAAATGTAATTTATTATGACCATCCAATACTTTTTCTAAAATGTATTCCATTTCTTTGATACGTTTACGAGTTTGCCATTGGCGAACTATTAATACCACTGAAACAACCAATAAAATAATGAAAAAGATAAGTATTAAATTATTCGTCATAGGCTGCCTCATAATGGAAGCGATATCCGACTCCCCAAACGGTTTGAATATACTGAGGATTGTCCGAATTGTCCTCCACTTTTTTACGTGTACGACGGATTAGCGCCATGATATTGTTATCGTCATACACATATTCCTCGTTCCAAACGTTCTGATAAATTTGTCTTTTACTGAATACTTGTTCAGGATGGCTGGCCAGGAAGTTTAGCAGTTCAAACTCTTTTGCAGTTAATAATATTTCTGTTTCATTCTTGGAAACAAGATGTCTTTCACGATCTATTGTTAACTTTCCAAAAGTAAGTACATGATGACTCCCCTTGTCATCCTCTCGACCCCCGAATACTGTAAACCTTCGGATCAAGCTATTCACACGGGCATTCAATTCAGAAAGACTGAATGGCTTGGTAAGATAATCATCTGCGCCTGCTTTCAGGCCTAATACTTTATCCATTTCTTGATCCTTCGCTGATAGCATAAGCACCGGCATATTAAAAATCTTACGCAGCTCAGCGAGAACCTGTAATCCGTCTACTTCTGGCAACATCACATCTAACACAACCAGTTCATAATGATTGTTTCTCACCATGCTTATTCCTGCGCGTCCAGAATGAGCCACATCTACAGAATAGCCTTCACTTTCAAGGCATTTTTTCAGTACCGTACATAATTCTATATCATCATCAACGATGATAACTCTTTTTAGACTATTCATATTGCCCCCCCATTTTGTAATCCATCTAGCAGGTTCAAAGGCCATTATAGATCAGGTCGAGAACTGCCCTTCTCCACACCGCTCCGCCGAATGCCGATTTTTTCGCCTCACTTATGGTACGGTTCCCCCCGATTTATCTTCACCGCACGATAAATCTGCTCCACCAGTACCAGCCGCATGAGCTGATGGGGCAGCGTCATGCGGCCGAAGCTCATGCGCTGCTGGGCGCGGCGCATGATGTCATCGGAGAGGCCGTGGCTGCCTCCGATGACGAAGACGACATGGCTCGTCCCGTAGGTGCCGAGCCGGTCGATTTCAGCGGCAAGCTCCTCGGAGCTCCAGAGCTTGCCGTCGATCGCGAGCGCAATGACATGCGCTTCGCTCTTAATGTGCGCGAGGATGCGCTCGCCCTCGCGCACCTTCACCTGGACAACCTCAGCGTCGCTGAGATTGTCCGGGGCCTTCTCATCCGCCACCTCAATCATCTGGAACTTGAGGTAGGGGGTCAATCGCTTGGCGTACTCCGCGATGCCGCTCACCAAATATTTTTCCTTCAATTTGCCTACGCCGATGATTTGAATGAACATATCTTCCTCCTGTGGGATAACCCTATATAAACATCGTGCCGCTGGGAATGTCCGTAACCCTATGCATGTCCTCTGCCCGGCCTTCGTTGTTCCTCTAGAAACAGCAAAAGGACGTATCCGTTACGTCCTTTCCGCTTATTGATATCCTCTTATGTTTACCATATTTCCGGGTAAAAATAAACCAAAACCCGCCTTATTTCAGCGGTCCTTGTTGACTGGTTCCCTCTGCTATTTCAGTCCTCTAACTGTTCCTGTTGTTCCCGCTGTGTTCTAGCCCCTTCCACTCTTCCCGCGGTAAGGCTATTCCAGCCCTTCCTCCTGCTCGGCGAACAGCTCGGGCTGCTCTGAGGAGTCATAGGCCTGCAGGACCGAATCAAGCAGGCCTGGAAACCGCTCGTTCAGGTCATCGGTGCGCAGCGACAGAATACGCTGGGTGCCCTGTGCCCGTGTATAGACTACGCCCGCTTCGCGGAGTGTCCGGGCATGATGGGACATCGTGGATTTGGCAATCGGCACCTTAAAGCTGTTGCAGGCCTGCTCTCCATGCTTGCGAATTTCCGATACTACGTATAAACGGATGGGATCACTAAGCGCATACAACACGGAAGCGAGCTGAATGTCCTTGCGGTCCGGATGATGAAGCAGCTTCATAAATAAGACTCCTTTGAAAGACAGATGAGTACTTAAATTGTATCTTCGTATCTAGATCTTTGTAATTTTGCATCTTCCTAATTGCATTTTACATCAGTGCATGCTATATTTCAATTGTTCGTAAATAATCGAACTATTAAACATTAATAACAAAGGAGTGGCAATCACATGAGCTCATTACATACCTCTGAGGATCATGCGGGCAATTCAACCGCTGCAGTGGAAGCCACTCTTCCACGCGAAGGGCTGCTGACCCTGCTGTTCAGTATCGCTGTAGTTCTCGTCATTATGAATACGGCAATGTTTAATCTGGCGCTGCCGGATGTAACGGAGACTTTCGGCATCTCGGCTGCATCCGCCTCCTGGATTGTTACCGGGTACTCCATTATGTTCTCGATCGCTTCGATCACGTACAGCCGGCTGTCTGACTTTCTGCCGATCCGGCGGCTGCTGATCATCGGCCTGCTTACGCTGGGGCTTGCGGCTGTGGCCGGTTTTTTCAGCACTAACTTTATCTTCCTGCTTATCGTGCGCATTCTGCAGGCGTCAGGTGCAGGGGCGGTCATGTCTCTATCGCTTGTCCTGTTCACCCGTTATGTCCCGCAGGCCCGCCGCGGCAAAGCAATGGCGACAATCATGTCCGCTGTCTCGCTGGGACTGGGACTTGGCCCGGTCGCAGGCGGTTCCATTGTCGAGTATCTCGGCTGGCACTGGTTGTTCGCAGTAACGGCGGCAATTCTGCTGCTGGTGCCATTATTCCTGATCCTGCTGCCCAGAGAAATACCTGCCCGCGGCTCGTTCGATGTGCTTGGCGGGGTGTTCCTCGGCGTCGGCACCACAGGCCTCCTACTGTTTCTGACCAGCGGCCTGTGGGTTGCCCTAATCGCCGGCATGGCCGCGATTGCCTTATTCGTAGGCCGCATCCGCAGCACACCGGATCCGTTTGTGATGCCGGCGCTGTTCCGCAACCGCTCGTATCTCGTGCTGGCGCTGGTGGGAATCGCCTCCTACCTGTGCAGCTTCGCTACCTTGTTCCTGCTGCCGCAGATTCTGACCCACCGCTTCGGCTTCAGCGCCAGCCATGCCGGGCTGGTGATTTTCCCCGGCTCGCTGCTGGCGATCTTCGTCTCCCGCACCGTGGGCCGGGTCATCGACCGCTACGGCAATGGCGGCATCTTACGCTTCGCACCGCTGCTGGTGCTGGCGGCAACCGTGCTGTTTGCCTTCTTCGCCGGACAGTCCTGGATTGCCGTCATGTTGGTCTACATGATTATGAGCCTCTCCTTTACCGTGCTGTCCAGCAGCGTATCGAACGAAATCTCGCGGATTCTGCCTTCTTCACAGATCGGCTCGGGCATGGGGCTGTTCCAGCTGCTGCAGTTCTTCAGCGGAGCCTTCAGCGTGGCGATGGCCGCGAGCGCCCTGGAATGGCAGCGCGGATTGCCGCTCTCCACGGCCTACTCCAACATCTACTGGGGGCTGTCGATTGCCGCTCTGATTGCCATTGTCTCAGCAGTTGCCTACCGGCGCGGCAGCAATCGCAGTAACCGCAGCAGCTCGCTAGCCGATATGGCGGATGCAGCAGACGCATAATCTCCCCATCCTGCCGGATCCTTCCGCCCACACCAAAACACCCCGCAGACCGTTCTCACGGCTGCAGGGTGTTTTTAATACAGCAGTCCTTTAGACTACCAGATATTCCGCATTCTTCTCACATTCCGCACATTTCGCCGGCGGGTCCCAGTCCGAGAACTCGGTCTCCTTCAGATCCACAACATCCGGTGCATCCTCGTACTCGTCCACAAATTTGTCGATGGCCAGCTCTACGTGTTCCTTACACACTACGTACATTCAATCAAGCATCCCTTTCTGTGCCGCTGCGGTGTATACTTCTACTACTGTTCTACCACACTTTCCCGTAAAAAGGAACCTTCCGCAGCGTAAAAATCCAGCTTTATTCCCGTCCTGTAAACTTCGTGATATCCCCGGCAATCAGCATGAGCGCATCCTGCCAAAACGCCAGAGAATGTACATCAATATCCATCAGCTTCGCGGCATCTGCGATACTCCGGGTACTGGTTGCCGAGAGGAACTGTTCATAGCGGCTTACGAAGTCTGCTCCCCGCTTCTTGTACTCTGCAAAGAGCCCTTTGGAGAACAAAAGCCCGAAGGAATACGGGAAGTTCAGGAATTCATTGCCTGACATGTAATACCCGGCCTTGCTGATCCACTGGTACGGATGAATCGAATCCGGCAGTACACTGTCTCCGTAAGCGGCATTCATGGATTCCAGCATCAGGTCATTCAGCTCCTCCACGGAGAGAGGACCGGATTTCCTGCGGGCATATAGCCTGCTCTCAAAACAATACCGGGCATAGAAATCTACAATATAATACCCGGCATCCGACAGTCCCCGTTCCAGAATAGCTTCCGCTTCCCCGGCGGGCGCAGACTGCAGCAGTTCATAGCCTATCAGACTCTCGCAAAAAATCGATGCCGTCTCCGCAATCGGCACCGGATATTCCGTGTTGACCATACTTTGCCCGGCAAGACGGCTGCTGTGGTAGGCATGTCCGATCTCATGGGCCAGCACGCTCACATCTATATAATTGCCGTTAAAGCTCGTGATCATCCGGCTCTCCCCGATCGGGAAAATATCAACACACATGCCGAAGTTCCCTTTGCCGCTCCGCGGCTCGGCATCGATCCAGTGCTGTTCGAACACCTTGCGGGCGAATCCGCCAAGCTCGCTGCTAAACCTGCTGAAGCCGTTAATAATCATCGCTTGGGCTTCGGCATAAGAGATGTTAGCCGGAGACTCCCCGCCTATTGGTGCAAACACATCATAAAACGGCAGCTGCCCGGGATAACCCAGCAGTTCGGCTTTCTTGGCATAATACCGGTGAAATACCGGCAGACTCTCCCGGATCGCCTGCAGCATTACTTGCAATGTCTCCTGATCCATCCGCGAAGCGGCCAGCACTTTATGCAGCGGTGAAGCATAGCCTCTCAATTCATACACTGCCGCTGCCTCACCGCATACGGCATTGATACAGGCTGCGCTTTGTTCCGCTACACTGCGGCAGGCTTGATGTTCGGCTTCTGCCGCCGCCTTCCGTACCGCAGCATCCGGGTCATAGACGAGATTCCGCAGCTCAGCCAGCGACAAGCTCTGCATTTTCCCGTCCAGCTCCACATCTGTCCGCAAGGTGGACAACGTCCGCATATACAGGCGTTCCCAAGCTTTAGATCCGGTAGCCTGCATCCGGGCAATCACGGCTTCACCTTCTTCACTCAGCAAATACTGAGATTTGCCCTGCAGCTCACGCAGATAGAAGCTGTGCTGCTCAAGATAGGCATTGGAAGCGATACTTGTCTCCAGCATATCCGGATGGATTCTGGCCAGCCATTTGCTGAAGCTTACTAAGGCTTCTCCTGCGCCAAGGGTGACCTCCTCCAGCTCATCCATCAGATTCATCGCTTCGGTATGACTACTGTCGGCGCTGAAGCTTAATTCGGCGAAGCTGAACAGGCGGAGGTAGATGCTTTTGTAAGCATTATATTGTGTAAGGAACTGTTCCATCACTGCGGCGGCATCTTGTCCATTATGTAACTGTGAGGCTGACCATGTACTCAGCTCCCCGGCAAGTGTCTCCACAAGCCTGCGGTCCTGCTGAAACAGCTCCGACCGAAAGGAAGGATAAATCGAGTCCAATTCCCATGTTAACTGCATTTTCAACCCTCTCCTTAACTCTTCAATTATATCACGCTTGCAAATTTGGAGGTCCATGGAAATAATAGATATAATCATACTATCCGGAAAGGAGCACCGCTCATGGTCAATCAGTCCATTACTGAAGGGGTCATCCGCACACGCTCAAAGCTGCGCAGAGATCTGCTAATTTCGATTTTTGATGAGTTCGACGGCGGTATTATGGCCCTAAGCCCGGTCAACCGGTCGGAGAAATACGGCAAAATGGCGCAGAGCGCCTTTTCGTTCTACCGCGGGAGCGCTTATCTGTTCTATTTTGATACGACCAGGCAGTACTTCCCTTACCATAGCTCACCCGCCCGTCCTACCTGGATCCAAGGGGATCTGCATTTCGAGAATTTCGGTGCCTTCCGCAGTGAAGACGGGGATATCGTCTATGACGTGAATGATTTTGACGAAGGGTATGTCGGCTCTTATCTCTACGATCTGCTGCGCATGGCCGTCAGTATTGCCCTTGTCGGCAGGCAGCTTGGCTACAGTAATTCAGAGCAGCACAAGTTGATTGAGAGCTACGCAGCTGCCTATTCCCGGCAAATCCGCCGCTTCGCCCAAGGCAAAGACAATCCCGCTAACTTCGTCATCAATGAGGATACCGCCAAAGGGCCGGTGAAGAAGCTGCTCCGCAAGCTGGAAAAGCGCCGGCAGAGCCACTTTCTGGAGAAGGTTACCGCCCAAATGCAGAGCAGCCGGGTGTTCCTTGAGACCTCCGAGCTGCTGATTCCCGGTGCTGCCGAGCAGGCCGAGCTTGAACAAGCCTGGAGCTTCTATACGCAGACGGTGGTCACACGCAGCCTGAATGAGGAGCATTTCCGGATCAAGGACATTGCGGTCAAACGCGGTTCGGGAACGGCATCGATTGGACTGGACCGCTATTATATTCTAATTGAAGGCGGTTTGGAGCAGGCTGGCGAGGATGATACCGTACTGGAAGTAAAAGAGGTCCGCGCGCCGGTTCCCGCCTATTTCATGCCGTATTCGGAGTCATTCTGGCAATCCTTTACCCATCAGGGCAAACGGGTATCCGCTACCCAGCAGGCCATGCACCACAAAGCTGATCCCTATCTTGGCTTCCTGACGTTGGGCGGCCGGGACTTCTACGTCAGGGAGCGTTCCCCGTACAAAAAAAGACTCAAGCTAGAGGATATCACAGACTCCGGGGAATTGATCCGGGTGGTTGAGGTGATGGGCAGCCTGACCGCCAAAATGCATGCCCGCGCTGATGCCGACGTCGACAAGGGAATCCTCAACTATCATAGCGAACAGGAGATTTCCAAAGCCATGGGTCCCGATCCTGATGCCTTTACCCGGTACATTGCAGAGTGGGCTTACAGTTACGCCGGACAGGTAGAGAAGGATTACGCTATGTTTAAAGATTGGGTAGTGGAACGGTACGGTCTATAACAGGAAGAAGAACGAAATACACATAGATTCTTATATTTCAAAAAAGCTCTTTCTGTCCACAACCGGACAAAAAGAGCCTTTTGGTGTGCTATATTCATTCCCCGGGGGCTGCACTCATAAACGCGCTTGGCCGATCCAGCTCATACAGCTTGCGGTAGCGCGGTTCCCTGTCCATTAGCTCGGCATGGGTGCCGCGCATTTCCACCTGGCCGTGCTCCATAAAAATCACTTCATCCATTTGTTCTGCGCCTACCAGATGATGTGTGACCCAGATCAGCGTCTTGCCTGCCATCGCCTCGAACATGGTGGCCAGCAGCTCGCGCTCCGTGCGCGGGTCAAGGCCTACCGTCGGCTCATCAAGTACAACCACCGGCGTATTCTGCAGCAGAATCCGGGCCAGGGCTATCCGCTGGCGTTCGCCGCCGGAGAAACGCTGCCCGGCTTCGCGTACCGGAGTGTTGTAGCCTTCGGGCAGCGAAGAGATCAGCGTATCCAGCTTCGCCAGGGCTGCCGCCTGCTTGACCGCTTCCTCCGAGGCTTCCGGGTTACCGAGCCGGATGTTGTTCGCCACCGTAGTGTCGAACAGATGCGGGCTCTGATTCAGCACGGCAATGAGCTGCGGGATCCGCTCACCGTAAGCGGCTGCGTCAACTCCGTTAATCGTTGCCGAGCCGACGGTTGGCGTGATCACGCCCTGCACGACCTTCAGCAGCGTGGATTTGCCGGCTCCGCTGCGGCCGATGACCGCAATCTTCCGGCCCTGCGGAATGCTGAGGCTCAGATTCTGGATGGACCAGTCATCACCCGCTGCATAGCGGTAACCTGCAGACTTCAGTTCGATATGGGTCTGACCGGAGGCCTGAATCTTCTTAACTGCGGCCGTGGCCAGAGCCGCAGCTTCCGCACTCTTGGCCTCTGCCGCTGCATGCGGCACGGCATCCTTCGCTGCTTCCACACCGTTCAAGCGTTCCAGGGAATTGCGGTACTGCGGAATTTTCTCAACGGCGTCGGAAACGGGCAGGAAGGCATCCGCTACAGGGAACACCACCAGCACGAACGCTGCAATCAGCGTTCCGGCAATCGCGCCGTCCGCAAATTGTCCCGCCGCCCAGTAGAGCATGGACAGCACGCCAAGTCCGACAATGGCCTGGCCGATGAACATGCGCAGGCGCGACCAGCTGCGGAGCGCCCCGTCGGTGCGGGCGACTTTGTTCTCATCCGCCTCATACGTTGCCACGAACTGTGCCTGCCGTCCGCTGATCATCCAGTCGCCCATCCCGAGCACGGCATCGGTCAGCTTCTGGTAGAGCCGGTTGCGCTCCTGCTTCACCTGCCGCTGGCGGCTTTGCGTCAGCAGCAGCGAGATCAGCGGCAGCACGACTACCAGCACCAGCATATACAGCCCCATCAGGAGGGCAAAGGCCAAATCGAACGTACCGAGTGAAATCACCGCTGCCGCATAGATCAGCAGCGCGATAATACTCGGAAATACGGTGCGCAAATATACATTTTGCAGATACTCAATGTCGTCGGCCAGCATCCCGAGAATATCTCCGGTGCGGAAGCGGGAAGACAGGAAGAGCGCCTGCGGCTCCAGAATGTTGTACAGCCGGATACGCATCTTCGAGAGGATCCGCAGAATGGTATCGTGGCCTACCAGCCGCTCCACATAGTGGATGACTGCGCGGCTTGTCCCGAAGGTGCGCACACCGACAATCGGCACATAGATCATTAGAATATTCTCCGGCGGTATGGAGGCTTTGGAGATCAGGAAGCCCGAGGTGTACATCAGGGACGAAGCCGAGAAGACCGTCAGCGCCCCCAGGGCAATGATCAGCAGAAACCGCCAGAAATAAGCAGAGGCATAGGGAGCAAACCATCCTTCACGTTTCAATGGATTCCCTCCAGTTGACTTTGAATAAGCTCAGAATAGGCACCCTTGCGCTCGATCAGCTCACGGTGCGTACCAACCTCAGCTACCTTGCCCTTCTGCATCACGATAATCAGATCCATGTCCATCATCCAGTGCAGCCGGTGGGTCGCCAGGAACACGAGTTTCCCCTCAAACAGCGGAAGCATCGTTTCCTTAAGCTCATATTCAGTCTCAATATCAAGATGGGCCGTCGGCTCATCGAGCAGCATCACCGGACGGCTGCTCAGCAGTGCCCGGGCCAGCGCAACCCGCTGTTCCTGCCCGCCGCTGAGTGAGCGTCCGCCGCCGCCAATCATTTCATCCAGTCCGTTCGGAAGGGACGAGACAAGCTTCGATAATCCGGCCGCCTCTACTACCGAAGCCACGTCTTCCATGGACGCCTCCGGATAATAGAACCGTACATTATCGGCCAGCGTTCCGCTGAAGATATACGGCTGCTGCGGAATATACGCAGTCTGTCTGCGCCATTCCTCATCGGTCAGCGCACTGACCCGGTTCCCGTTAATGACGATGCTGCCGGAGGTAGGGTGCAGGAAGCCGCCCAGAATATCGACCAGCGTCGATTTGCCGGCCCCGCTCTCTCCGATAATGCCAATTTTCACGGCGCCTGTCACTCCCAGGCTCACTTCTGCCAGCGAAGAACTCCCATCCGCTTCATATTGGACGCCTATCTGCTCAAGCTTCAGCACACTGTCCGGCTTCCAGCCGAACGTCCCTGACTGAAGCGGCTGAACAGCCTTATTCCCGTCAGCCTCGAGGGCCACGGCCTTGACGGTTTCCCGGTCGATGATATCCTTCATCGCTTCTCCGGCTTCTTTCCCGTCCAGGGTTGCATGGAAGTCAGCACCCACCAGCCTAACCGGCAGGAAATATTCAGGTGCCAGAATCAGAATCGTCAGCCCGGTGACCAGGGTCATCTCCTCATTAACCAGCCGCAGGCCGAGGCTTACGGCGACGGACGCAACAGACAGCATCGTGAAGAAGTCCATTGCGAACGAAGACAGAAAAGCTACGCGCAGCGTACGCATTGTAGCCGAGCGGTACCGGTCGCTGACAGCAGCAATGCTCTCGCTATGACTACGGCTGCGTCCAAGAAACTTCAGCGTCTCCAGCCCCCGCAGCGAATCCACAAAGTGGTTGGAGAGCGTCCGGTACGATTTCAGCTGGCGGTCCATCTGCTTGCGGGCCGTCATCCCAATCAGAATCATAAAGACAATGATGATCGGCATCGTTAAGGTCAGAATGACCCCGCTTGATGTATCCAGCGTATAGATATACACGAGCAGCAGCCACGGCGTAACACCCATGCCCACCATGCGTGGAATAATCAGTTCAAGGTACGTACGGAACTTGGTTACCCCTTCAAGTACAATGGTAACCAGTGTCCCCGTTCCCCGGTCACCTGCCAGCCTTGGCCCCAGCTCGAACAGCTTGTCCATCATTTGTCTCCGCATACTGCTGCCGGTATTCTCCGCAAAACGGTAAGAAACCCGGCTCATCAGCATCGCGCAGGCATGGCGCACAAGAAACGCAAGAAGGAACAAGAGCATAGTCGCCCCTTGTTCCTTCAGCGGTTCTCCCGCAAACAGCGCAGAGACTACCTCTGCCAGCGATTTCGCCAGCAGCAGTATGGACAAGCTTTGCACCAGGGTAAGGAAGCCTACGATCAGAAAGACCGGCTTAACTCCTTTGTACCCAAGCAAATTTTTATCCATTAGTATTCAAGATGCTCCTTCTCGTGAACCCGTTTGTGGAAGATGAAATAACTCCAAATCTGATAGCCGAGCACGAACGGCAGCAGTGACAGTGCCACAATGGTCATAACCTTCAGTGAATAATGTCCGGATGCAGCATTCGTAATCGTCAAGTTGAACGCCGAATCAATCGAGCTGATCATCACCCGCGGGAACAATCCGACGAAGACCGAAAGCACCGACAGAGCCATTACCGCTCCCGTCATGCCGAAAGCCCACCCGTCTTTCTTAATACTCATGAAATAACCGGACAGTACATAAGCGGCAATCCCCAGAACTACCAGCACCAGCAGCAGGGCTCCGCGTTGTTCAAATACATCTGTCATGAAATAAGTCATGATTACAAAAGCAAGGAGCAATGCAGCCAGCGGAAGCAGCAGCTTCTGGGCCAGCTTGCGTGCCCGTACCTGCAGATCGCCAACGGTGCGCAGCGTAGTGAACATGAGCCCATGCACCAGGCAGAGCATGACTACCGTGAGTCCGGCTACTACTGTATAACCATTTACGATATCGAAGAATCCGGCATACATCTGCATATCCCCGTCAATCGGCAGCCCTTTGATGAAACTGGCGAATACAACGGCAAGCAGGAAAGGCGGCAGGAAGCTTCCGAAGAAAATGCAGGCGTCCCAGGTTCTTTTCCAGGCCAGCGAATCGCGTTTGCCTCTGAATTCAAAGGCTACACCGCGGGCAATCAGCGCCAGCAGGGCGAAGACGAACGGAATATAGAATCCGCTGAACAGCGTGGCATACCAGTTCGGGAAGGCGGCGAACATCGCCCCTGCCCCTGTCAGCAGCCATACCTCGTTGGCATCCCAGAAAGGTCCGATCGAGTTGATCAGCACCCGGCGCTCCGTATCATTCTTGGCCAGGATCTGTGTTTCCATTCCTACGCCGAAGTCAAAGCCTTCCAGAAAGAAGAATCCGATAAATAAGACCGCAATCAGCACAAACCATAATTCATTAAGAGAAAGCATGCGTTGTTCCCTCCTTGCTATACGGATCATGTGATTCACCGTGATCGTGATCCATGTGATAAGGGCCTTTTTTGATAACTTTGACAAACAAACCGATCAATACAAGACCCAATATGGCATAAATGGCGTTAAAAGTAATTACCGAGAACAGGATCGAACCCGCCGAAACGTTAGGTGATACACTGTCTTCTGTCGTCATTAGGCCAAATACAGTCCAAGGCTGACGTCCGATTTCGGTCATAATCCAGCCCGCAGTATTAGCGATTGGCGGAAGCAAGAGCCCCCAGAACATGAACCGCATAAACCAGGTATTCGGACGTTCCATCTTTTTACGCCACATCAGATACATTGCATACAGACCAAGGACGACCATGAGCGAGCCTGCAACAACCATGATCCGGAAGCTCCAGAACGTAGTGCGTACAGGCGGGATATAATTCCCGGGACCATACTGTTGTTCATATTCAGCCTGCAGGGTATTCATCCCCTTGACGCTGCCTGAGAATTCACTGTAGGAGAGGAAACTCAGCAGGTAAGGAATCTTGATTTCCCCGGAATTCACCTTATTAACAGGATCGATAAAAGCAGTGACCGTCCATGCCCCCGGGTCTCCACTGTCTTCCCAGAGTCCTTCAGAAGCGGCCATTTTCATTGGCTGTGTTTCCACCAGGTACTGTGCCTGAGCATGTCCGGCAACGGCTACACCCACCGAAGAGACGATACCGACAATCGCCGCAATTTCGAACGATCTTCTAAAGAAAGCCACATCCTGCTTCTTCAGCATTTTATATGCACTGATACCGGTCACCAGGAACGCGCCCGTTGCATAGGCGGCGAGCAGGGTATGCGGTAATTCAACCAGCAATTGTCCATTTGTAATCAGCGCCAGGAAATCATTCATCTCAGCGCGGCCATTATTCATTGCAAAGCCGACAGGGTGCTGCATAAAAGAGTTCGCTGTGAGAATCCAGAACGCCGACAGGGTAGTCCCCAGTGCAACCATCCAGATCGCCAGCAGGTGAATCTTCTTGGAAACCTTGTCCCAGCCAAAAATCCATAATCCGATAAACGTGGATTCCAGGAAGAAGGCCAGCAGCGCTTCAATCGCCAGCGGTGCTCCGAACACGTCACCGACAAAGCGTGAATAGTCCGACCAGTTCATTCCGAACTGGAACTCCTGCAGAATTCCTGTTACTACACCCACTGCGAAGTTAATCAGGAAAAGCTTCCCCCAGAACTGCGCCATTCTTTTGTACTCTTCATTGCCTTTTCTGACGTACATCGTTTCCATAATCGCAATCAGCAGTGCCAGACCAATCGACACCGGTACAAAGAAATAATGAAAGATCGTCGTCGACGCAAATTGTATACGCGACAGCATTACTGTATCCATATTTCTCCCCTTCCTTCTCCCCATTCATTACATCTATTCTGTCAAAAATTTAAGCATCACAGTGTGACAATAATCACATTATACACCCCGTTTGGCGCTAAAATTCAATAAATTTGTGACAAATATCACAATATTACACCCAGAAAGCAAAAAAAATAAGACGGTTTCACCGTCTTGGATTTGTTCATCGTTCTATATTAAGCTTGACTCATAAAGGCATTGGTCAGGTAATGGAAATACCCTTCTTCAATGATTTTAGATCGCCATTGGAATTAAGCAGTTGCGGTAGCATCTTCATACTGCGGACCATTGGGGCATGACAGAGACGGCAAGAAGGCGCATGTTCAAATGCGAAATTGTCCCTCATCCATCCATTGCAACCATCATTGGTACAGGCCCAAATTGCGGTATTTTCTTCCGGTACTTCCTCCATAGGCTTCTTCCGGTAGTTCATTGCCGTTCCTCCCTTCCTTTATGTCACATGCCTGAGAAACAAGTAAAAAAGCATCTAACGATGCTCTTACAGGGTGCTGACAAATCCTTCGTTAGCGTTATTCCTCTGCTAAGATCAGGCTGTATTTGCGATGGTGAAGTTCGGTCTGATCTTTATAAAAAAAGACCGTCCCAACTTACAAAAGCGGGGACGGTGCTTCTATTATTACAGTTTTACAACGTTTTCGGCTTGTGGTCCACGGTTGCCTTGAACAACGTTGAATTCAACGCGTTGGCCTTCGTCCAAAGTTTTGAATCCTTCGCCAGTGATAGCGGAGAAGTGTACGAATACGTCGCTTCCGCCTTCAACTTCGATGAATCCGAATCCTTTTTCTGCGTTGAACCATTTAACTGTACCTGTTTGCATGTGTGTTACCTCCACAAATTTAAATTAATATGTTCTTTTTATCTTCAAACAAAGAAAAAATTCACACATTGAAAAAGGTTGTTATTCCATATGACAGCCCTTTTCAATGTGAAAATTAGGTATCAAATGTATGATTATTCTCATGTTACCACACCCGCGGAACAAAGGCAAGCTGGCTTATCCGAAATTCTCCGTTTTTTCCCTTATAAGGAGTACTTACCAATGTAAGGGCTGCCAGTCTACATATAAAGGAAAATTCCGCACTGTATCATTCATTACCCACATCAATTCAGGCTGAAACGGTGCCGTCCCAAAAAAATATCAGGACGGCCAAGCCGCTTCCTTTTTCATGACTGCCTTTTCATTATATACAGCTGCTCCGGCTTTTATTCCTCCGGTTTCTCAAGAAGTTTCACCGTAACCTGATTCACTTCACCATTCCGGTAATACGTGATTTTCAGCTCGTCACCGATCTTGGTCTGCTCATAAAGATATTTACGCAGCGAAAGAGTTGATGTAATCGGCTGATCATTAAACTTCGTAATCACGTCGTTGAACTGAAGGCCTGCAGCCTGTGCCGGTCCCACAGCATCGAGTACGACTACACCGTCTTTTACAGATGTCGGAAGATTCAGTTCCTTAACCTGATCCTCTGCAAGCGGTACATAGGGATTATTGAGATCTACCGAATAGACACCCAAGTAAGAACGGGATATTTTACCGTTAGCTGCCAGCTCATCGGCTGTCTCCATCACATGGTTAGCCGGAATGGCAAATCCGAGTCCTTCCACGCCGGTATCAGAGATTTTCATCGTATTGATCCCGATCACCTTGCCGTCCAGATCAACAAGAGCGCCGCCGCTGTTGCCTTCGTTAATCGCTGCATCCGTCTGGATGACTTCCTGCTCCCAATCATAGACACCGTCCTGATTCAGCGATACGGGAATCGTCCGCTCCGTGTAGCTCACAATGCCTGAGGTCAGGGTGTCGCCAAGACCCAGCGGATTGCCTATCGCAATAACCGTCTCGCCAAGCCGCAGCTTGGAGGAATCACCGATCTGGGCTACAGTCGTAATACCCTCGGCATCCATGGACAGCACAGCAATATCCGTCACCTTATCTGCTCCGACCAGAGTAGCTTTGTGCGTCACACCGTCCACCGTTACGACTTCCAGCTTGCCCGTACCTTCAATAACATGATTATTCGTAATGATAAAGGCCTTATTATCGTCTTTCTTATAGATAACTCCCGAACCGAGTGCAGACTCATCGAGAATATTGAGTTCCTTATTATCTTCCTTATGGTTAATGATGCTTACAACCGCAGGGCGTACCAGTGCCGCAGCCTGAATAATCCGGTCATAAGGATCTCCGCTGCTTGCGGTTACCTTCTGGTTCACATTCTGTGTCTGGGCTCCGCTCTCTTCTGTTAGCTGACCTGTAACAAGACTGAATAATAGAACCGCAACAACCGCACTGACTACAGAGCTGATAACGGATACCTGCCACGTTGCCAGGCTCCTCCGGGTTTTGTGCACCGTCCATTTCCGGCTGGTGAACACCTTGGAATTCTCCTGCTCTCTACTTTTGCGGCGTGACACTTTGGTTGAATAGAAATCATCATCGAACAATCCCACCCGTACATCCTCTCCCCTCTATTGCTAACTGCATTCAAGACCTGAACGCCAAGCAACCACGCCCGAGCTTATTGCTGTATCTCTTAGACTCCAGGAAGTGCTAAAAGGTTTCACTTTATTCATTCACCACAATAGTGTGAGTTGTAAGCGCAAGGGGTCTTTTGATTCTTGCAACATATCAGAATAATAAGCAAGTCTCAGGAATATTTTGCAACTTAAAAGACTACAATAATAGAAGTGCTGCTCACGACAAACGCTTAATCCGTTCAATATAATTGTATCACACGCCGGGGCACCGCCCACGATTTTTCTGCTGCAAAATGCATGCAAATTTTTAACAGGTGGAGCATTAGTTACAGCCGAAAAGGAGGAAATCACATGGAATCTTTTTCCACCAGTATGGACCTTGTACAATTTATTGGCAAACTTGGTGATCTAAAGGACGAACACTATCATCTGATTCTGGTCCAGAGCGCCCTGATTGAACTCCTGATCGATAAGGGAGTTTTCTCACGCCAGGAGCTGGACCATAAAATAACAGAAGTAGACAGCCTTATGACTGGCTCACCTTATCCCATGGCGTAGGCTGGTCATAATAGGTATCGCACAATTTGAACTCACTATCTTTGTAGAAGCATCCCCGATCCTCCATCGCTCCGCGAACCGACATTTTGGCCAGGTCCATCATATTATGATCCCGGCTTAAGTGTGCCAGATAGGTCCGCTTGGTCCGTCCGGTAAGAATCTCGCTAAGTGCTGCTCCGGCTGCCTCATTCGAGAGATGGCCCATATCGCCAAGAATCCGCCGCTTCGTGTTCCACGGGTAACGCCCCATTCTCAGCATCTCGATATCATGATTGGCTTCAAGCACAAGAACGTCCGCGCCTTCAAGCGCCAGCCTTACTTTATCGCTCACATAGCCAAGATCCGTCGCTACACACAGCTTTTCCTTACCGTCATAAAAGTTATAGCCTACCGGTTCAGCCGCATCATGGGAGATCGCAAAGGATTCTACTCTCAGGCTGCCGAAGTCCCGGTACCCGCCGGTCTCCATAATGATCCGGTTATGCTCGGGAATCGTGCCAATCCCTTTCTCTATCGCCTCCCAGGTATTGGTGTTGGCGTAGATCGGAAGATCGTATTTGCGCGCCATGGCCCCGAGCCCCTTAATGTGGTCGGAATGCTCATGCGTAACCAGAATGCCGTCTATATCCTTACCTGTCAGCTCGCGCATAGCCAGCAGCTCATCGATCCGCTTGGCACTAAGGCCGGCGTCAATCATCAG
The DNA here is from genome assembly GCF_017086365.1 of Paenibacillus tianjinensis. Taxonomy (NCBI): domain Bacteria; kingdom Bacillati; phylum Bacillota; class Bacilli; order Caryophanales; family Paenibacillaceae; genus Paenibacillus; species Paenibacillus tianjinensis. The sequence goes on from NZ_CP070969.1 coordinate 6,235,913, forward strand.
CGTTGTTTCCCCGTTTCGCACTACTGTCACATTACCGGTAGAACCGCTGGACAGCACTGTAAATGAAATTCCCATCTCTCCTGCTCCTTCTACTCTGTTGTCTTCGGACTGATAATATCCGCACTTATGGCATCCACGTAATAAGCATTGCCGTTCTCCAGCATAAAACGCCACATCGGCGAAGCCACCTGACTTTCGGAGTTGAACAATTCCCCGTAATAACCGAGTTCAATCTCCTTCACTACCGAGTCTGCCGGAAAATACTTTTCAATCAGACTGCTGAGTGCCTGTGAGGCCGGAAGCACCTTCTGCACATCCTTGTCTTCGCTGCTGCTGGCTCCAATCTCAATCTTCGGCCACCGGTAGGCTACGATCTTCTGATTGTTGTTAATCAGCTCCAGCCTGACCTGGAATAAGGAGTATTTGTTATCCACCAGCGGATGAAGCACGAACTTGCCGACCTCACTCTCCTGGGCATCAAAACGGTAATTGGCGATATCCGTAATCTGTCCCTGAAGCTCATTGCTGAGTTCAGTGAACGAGGAATACATCAGTCCGCTGTCAATCGGCTCCTTCAGCGGAACCGGCGGATCATTCTGCTCTTCTCCGGAGTAAATGTAGGTGATATCGGGCAGCTGAGGGGTAGCCGCCGGAATCGGGCACAGTACACGAATCCCCTTCTGCTCCATAACCGCCTGCGTTTCTGCCGAGAGGGAAGTAAAGTCCAGGTTGGCACTGGCCTGATCCCGCAAATCCATCCACAGCTGATAACACAGCAGCAGATTTAGTACCAGAAAAGCGTAAATCAGCACGTTTTTGGCTTTTCCCCAGTCCATACTTTCCCTCCTAAAAGTTTTATGAGCGTATGCTTCATTGATTTTGCTTCGAATAAAACTCGCTTCGGAAGCCCCTAATTCAATGTGAGCACACTTCCGTCCTCGAGTGTCACCCGCCAGACCGGCACCAGCCGCAGTGATTCTCTCTGCTCTACAGGAATATAAGCCGGAATCAGATCCTTCACAGGTGAGCTTGAACTGATTCGTGCCAGCTTAACCTTGAGTTCTTCTCCTCCGGGGAGATTCACAAGTGTCTTTACAGCCTGGTCCTCCTCCGTATACATTAGCGAACGCTCGTAGGACGATACAGTTCCCTGCTGCAGCTCCAAATTAATGACGCCATACTGCAGCTGCGGTTTGCTCAGGATCGGATAGGAGCCGTAATACTGCTGAAATGAGACTTTACGCTCCTGCTTGTCCTCCTCCGTCGACGCCAGCCGGTAGGTTCCGTTCCATCCCCCGTGCTGATTCACAAAGTCGACCGCTTCCAGCGCATCCTTTGCAGGCGTACTGTCTCCGGCAGGCAGCGCCGCAGGATCACTATAGCTCATCCAGTTCTGCTCTTGGTCAACCTGAAGGCTGCGCTTGCTGTCTGTATAGATTTTGGAGCCGTCCTTCTCCGGAATATACCTGGTGCTTCCTGCATCGAAGAACAGGTTGCTCTGCATTTGTTCTATGGTATACATCCCCGACGGCAGCTCTGCCTCAACCAGAGGAAGCTTCTGCTCAGGAACATAATAATCACCATTCACTGCCGTATAAGGCATCCAGTTCGTCCCGAAATCGACATGCTGCTGCACGTCCTGGACGGTAAGATCGGCTTTAGCCGCTTCATAGACGATGTCACCTCTGGTGCTGAAAAAGACGGCATGTGCCTTCGAGTCATTTTTCACATTGTAAATCCAAATCCGGTCAATGCTCTCCCCCTCAAAGAGCGAATCCGGAGACAGCTGCATGACCCGCTGCAGCAACGTCACCGGAATGCCCGCACCGAAGGATAGCTCAATGCCGGGGTTCTCCCTGCGGATCTGATCCCAGTTGAAATCCTGCACCGGGCGCCGCTGGAAGCTCTCGAAGCCGCGTCCCTTGAGGCGGCCCAGAATCAGATCATAAAAAGTAGAATCCGGGTAGAACAATGTATGCTTGTCCCCGCCCATATGAATAATCATTCTGTCCGGATAGAGCAGATTCTCAACCTTTTCTTCCGGGCCCATATTATCAGTCTTAACATACAGGTTCTCTGACAATATCGCTGAGTCACTGCCTGGAAGCCGGTATATCAGATAATAGCTCTCTACCAGACTGCCCGCTACCAATAAGGCCAGAACCCAGGTCTTTATTCTTTCTTTCATCCCTCACTCCCCCTTTGCTGGTGCAGAGGCAGCGTAAATGTGACCAGTGAGCCCTCGTTAAGCTCAGATTGCAGGGAAATCGAACCCCCATGCGCTTTGACAATTTCCCGGGCAATGGACAATCCAAGTCCGGTGCCGCCCATATTCCGCGAACGGGCCTTATCCACCCGGTAAAAGCGTTCAAAGATCCGTTCAATATCCTTCTTAGGAATCCCGATTCCGGAGTCCCGTACCGAAATAGCCAGCATGCCGTCCTCGCTCTTCACTGCCTGCAGGCTGATCGTCCCGCCCTCCGGCGTATATTTCAGCGCATTGGAGACCAGATTGCCAAGCACCTGATCAATCTGATCGCGGTCCAGCCAGGCGGAGGCTACATCCTTATGGACAACCGTACTGATATGAATCCGCTTCTGGCGAATCTGGAAGGAGAACCTGTCAGCCACATCCTCCAGCATCTCGGAGATATCCGTCTGCTGAATACGCAGACTAGATTCCTTGGAATCCAGCCGCGAGAGATGCAGCAGGTCGGTTACCAGGCGGATCATCCGCTCCGTCTCATTACGGATAACCCCGACGAAGCGTACAGCAAGCTGCGGATCATCGAGTGCTCCGTCATCAAGGGCTTCGACATAGCTCTTGATTGTCGTCAGCGGTGTCCGCAGCTCATGGGAGACGTTGGCCACGAACTCGCGCCGCGATTCCTCCAGATTCTCCTGCTCGGTGACATCCTGCAGCACGGCAATCGTACCGGCGATTCCGCCGCCTTCACGGCGGTGGATCGGAGTAAAGGTAACTCTCACGATATTGGGATCCCCTCCGCCCATCGGAGAGAGGTGAATCATCGCTGATTGGGCATTGCCCTCAGCCAGCGATCCCGACTGCTCATGATTCAGGCCGAGGAGCTCATCGAGCGGCGCACCTTCCGGCAGCGGACCTTCCGAGCCCAGCATATGCGCAGCGCGGGTATTCATCAGAATGACCACCCCGCTCTCGTCGGTCGCTACAACTCCGTCACTCATATTCGTCAGGATCGAAGCCAGCTTCTCCTTCTCTTCTTCGTTCTGAGACAGAGCTTCACGAAGCCTGCCTGTCATATAATTAAACGCCTGGCTAAGCTGCCCGATTTCATCATTGCCGAACTCCGGCATTTTACGGTTAAACCGGCCTTCGGCAAGGGCGGTGGCATGCCGGGTCATCTCTTTAATCGGATGAGTAATCGTATGGGCGAGAATCACGCACAATACCGCGGTAAGCGCCAGTGCCAGGAGCAGACCTGAGAGAAACACGCTGTTAATCCGGCTCATAGTAGCGTATAAATCCTTCATATCGGCGGCAATATAGATAGCCCCTACCACTTTATCGCCGGAAAGCACCGGCTTGGCTACGACCTTCTTCCGCACATTATCATCGGCAATAATATATTCTTCATTGTCACTGATGCCTTGCAGCGCCCGGCTGACCACAGTCTGGGTATTGCGCTGTCCCACATAATCATTCTGGGAGGGGACTGAAGTGGTAATGATCTTACCGCTTGCATCAAGCACCTGGATCTCTGCACCGTTGATATACAGATTGTTGACCATGCCGCGCAGGCTCTCTACTGCCGTTTCTTCATCTGCGGTTCCGGCTTCGCTACCGAGCTTGTCTGCAGTCAGGATGGAGAGCATCTCCGCCCGGGCCTTCAGATCCTTGGTGAAATTCTCAGTCAGTGAATTCTTCATCGAACTGACAAAATACACCCCAATCAGCTGCATCGCCACTAGAATCAGCAGGACATAGATAATAGTCAGCCTGGCTTGAATCGTCCGGAAAAAGGACAGCCCTTTTTTCATCACAGGCCTCCGCTTTTGGGGCTATGCATCAAATAACCGAGTCCCCGCCGGGTGAAGATATATTCCGGTTTGCTGGGATTCTCCTCAATTTTTTCTCTCAGACGGCGGATCGTTACGTCTACGGTCCGCACATCGCCGAAGTATTCGAAGCCCCATACGGCCTGCAGCAGATGCTCCCGTGTCATAACTTTGCCGGCATGGCGGATCATATAGTAGAGCAGCTCATATTCGCGGTGGGTCAGGTCCAGTGCTTCGCCGTCTTTATAGACCATATACATATCGGTATCGACGAACAGGCCGAAATGATGCACGCCCTGTTTACTCTCTGCCATTTCGCTTAGCGATCCGGGCGGAGTCGGCTTATGCTGGCGCCGCATCTGGGCTTTGACTCTGGCCAGCAGCTCACGTGTGCTGAAGGGCTTGGTCACATAATCATCAGCGCCAAGCTCAAGGCCAAGGACCTTATCAATCTCCCCGTCCTTAGCTGTGAGCATAATGATGGGAATATCCAGATGGGCTGAGCGTACCTCACGGCAGACATCCATTCCGTCCTTGCCGGGAAGCATGAGGTCAAGCAGCATCAGATCGGGGCGAATAGATAGCGCAAGCTCCACCGCACTGTTGCCGTCAAAGGCGCAGATTACCTCATAGCCTTCTTTTTCTAAATTGAATTTTAAAATATCAGCAATAGGCTGTTCATCGTCTACTACCAGAATCGTTCCCATCTGCATATGCTCAGCTTCACCTTTCTCACCATACTTTTCATTGATTCTTTTATTTTAACATACCTGTCCTATAGAACGTGAACTTAAGAATGTTCCATTAGAACTTCGTGCTTAAGTTCATCTTATCTAGCGTCACACCCTACCTCTGGTCAAACTGAAAGCCGCCCGGAATATTCCGGACGGCTGAGGAATGTTATGAATTTATGAATTATTTCAAGTATTTCAGCGGATTGACCGCCGTACCGTTCTTGCGGATTTCAAAATGAAGATGAGTACCGGTCGAACGCCCCGTGTTGCCCATAATGCCAATCTTACCGCCTTGCTCAAGCCGTTGTCCGACCGATACGGAAATACTGCTCAAGTGGCCGTAATAGGTTGTATACCCATTCTTGTGATCGACGATAACAACATTACCGTACCCGCTCTGTACCCCGGCAAAAGTAACGGTTCCGGCATCGGCTGCTTTAATTGTGCGGTTGCCCGAAACAAGGTCGACCCCTTTATGAACACGTCCCCAACGTTCGCCAAAGCTGCTGGATAAGGCTGCGCCGCTGACCGGCCAGGCGAACATGCCTGTACCTTCACCGACAACCTTCGTTCCCCGGTAGACTACTTCAGGCAGTGATTCCTTCACTACGGTCTGGCCGAGCCACTCTTCCCTAACGACCAGGCCATTTTCCTTCGTCAGCCGGTACTGCATTTCCTTCAGCCCGGTCTGGCCTGGGCGCACTACCTTGCTCTTGCCTGCTGGCAGCTGATCGCTGGTACGGACAATAACCTCAGGTTCTGTGACCACCTGCTCGGTCACCTGTTCTACTGTAACTACCGTAAGCTCAGGCTGCGGAACGGTTAATTGCAGCTCATCCCCGATCTGCAGGGTGAGTTCTTTCACCGCAGGATTGTTATGAAAAATCTCATCCTGCGTAATACTGAACCGTTTAGCAATTCCGGAGATCGTATCGCCTTCCTGTACGGTATAAACAACCGGTTCGTCCTTGCCTTCGGTCAGTGCCTTGACTGCTTCCTCCACGCTCATGACTTTATTGGGATCTGCCTTTACCGGAACAATGCTCACTTCTTCCTCAATGGAGGCCGATTCAATCTTATCCCCACCAGCCGATGTAGCTGGAGTCTTACTGCTGGCAGCCGACATCTTCTTCAGCCGGGCACCAGCCGCCGCCGCTACTGCCGGAACATAATGCTCCTTGACGCTCTGCAGTACTGCATTTGCTGTCTCCTGATCCTTGACGATCCCGACAGATTTGCCATCGACAGTCAATTGTACACCAACCGCATACGCCTTGAGCATGCTATCCAGCTTGTCCAAAGTACCTTCACTGTCAACTTCCGGTTTATACGCCTGCTCCTGCTCCGTTGTAATGCCACTTGTCTGCAGTACCATTACTGAATCCGGATACTTTGTCTGATATTCCTGCCGCTTCTCTTCGAACAGCCGGTCAAGTTCAGACTCCTCACTGATCTTGCCGATTTCTTCGCCCTTCACCAGTACCTTGTAATAGGTTACCGTGTTTGCGGCAACATACTTCTTCTCTGCCCCGACTAAAAAGGCAGACAGCAGCACCAGACCGGCAGAAGCCGCGATCCAGGAGCGCCGCAATCTCCGCGGATTAGGTTCCTGATGAAAGACATTGGCTTCGCTCTCTGCGCTGAATTCCGCGGGTGTCTCTTCACTGCTCCGCAGCTTCCCCATCCGGCGCATGAATTTAAATCCCTTCATCAAACTCTCCCTTTCAATTGCCCGTTCAGTCCGCTATACGAGCGGACAAGCTTGTTTTACGACCCCTTATATATATTCTGCTGCATCTATATTTCTATTTGCGTTAGTGTGAATGATCTTGTTGTCCTGAACTGAGAAGATACGGTTCTAAAGCCCTTAGAAAATCCGGACAATATCCCCTAATCTAGCGAAAAATATAAGTATAAATCATGCCGTGAAACCTATGTTTTTCAGCCGTTTAAAAGGTTACAAAAATTTAACCCCTTCTAGTCCTTTTTTACTGTACCATAGCCGGGAGAAAAATTTCAACTTCGCGGTCATGGCAAAACCCGCGAAAATCGCGGGTTTTTATCCAAAATATGACGTTTAAACAATATAACTGTGTCAATAAAGTGACACTTTTTTAATGCTGTGCATTCTCATCTGCTTCAGGTGTAAGCATTTTCATTAGCATCTCATATTCATCCTGATTCACGTATTTAGCAATGACTTCCTGTATTTCCTTCACTTCACTTTCCGTCAGTCCATCCTCCATCGCTGTGGAGATCTTCTGCATCTCCTCCTGTGGAAGCTTGGTCATCAGAATGTTGAAGATATTGGCCTTCTCCTCAGCCGGAAGGCTGTCCTTCAGATCGCTCATCGCATCCGGTGTCATAACCAGCTGCTGATCCAGGCCCTCGTCACTCTGTTTGTCCGCATCTGCAGCCTCTCCCATAACGGCCAAGGCATCTTCGGGGACCTTTTCCTCTACAGCCTTGTCACTATCCTTAGCGGGTGTATTGCCGGTTCTCTCCTTGTCCGTCTGGGTTGCAGCAGGAACGGTGTCCTTCAGATCGTCCTTGATATCCGTGGCATCCGCATCCGCCTTCGCCCCCATTCCCGTCAGACTTTTCACAAAGCCGCCGATACCCGGTTCCGGTCCATCCAATTTAATATCAAAGCTTGCCAGAACAGACTGAATGTACGTATTGACTACATATGCGGTAGTCAGTACGGATAGCGCGCTGGCCAGCACAACGATCAGGCATACGCCAATTGCACTTTTAACTATTTTCACCATCATCTCTCCTTGCCCTCTGTCTTATCCCATTTCCCGTTAGATCAGTCCTTTAGCACTGTATTCTTCCAGTATTGACCAGATTGGGCAGCGGGAAACCTGCAGCAGGCAAAGAGCGTACCTCCAGGGAATACACTATGTACAAAAAAAGGGCCCCATCCGGGACCCTTGTGATTTATAGCTTAGATATAGATAGGCAATACCTGATTGGTCTGCTCACGGTTACGTCCCACAGAGAAGATCGCAATCGGAATACCTGTAAGCTCTGCTACACGTTCTACGTAGCGGCGTGTATTAGCCGGCAGATCGTCCAAAGTCTTGGCTGCAGTGATATCCTCGTTCCAGCCTGGAAGCTCTTCATAGACCGCTTCACATTCAGCCAGCATTTTCAGACTAGCCGGATAGTGGGTAATTACCTCACCGCGGTATTTGTAGCCTGTGCAGATTTTGACCGTATCCAGGCCGCTGAGCACATCCAGTGAGTTGAGTGACAGGCCGGTAATTCCGCTGACACGGCGGGCATGACGCACAACTACACTGTCAAACCAGCCGACACGGCGGGCACGTCCGGTTACAGTACCGTATTCATGGCCGGTCTCACGGATATAATCGCCAGTTGCATCGTTCAGCTCTGTAGGGAACGGGCCATCGCCGACACGGGTTGTGTAAGCTTTGGCAACGCCGATAACCTGCTTGATCTTCGACGGACCCACACCGGAACCGATGCATACACCGCCGGCTGATGGATTCGAGGAAGTTACAAATGGATATGTCCCTTGGTCGATATCGAGCATTACACCTTGTGCACCCTCGAACAACACTCTGGAATCCGCATCAATGGCATCATTGAGTACAACCGACGTGTCGGTTACATAACCGCGGAGCACTTCTGCATACTCCAGATATTTCACCAGGATCTCTTCCACATTAAGCGGCTCTGCACCGTATACCTGAGTGATAACCTGGTTCTTCTCTTCCATTAAGTGACGAAGTCTAAGCTCGAATTCCTCAGCGTCCATCAGATCAGCGATCCGGATTCCGTTGCGGGCAGCTTTGTCCATATAAGCGGGGCCGATTCCCTTACGGGTCGTGCCAATTTTGTTCGGGCCTTTGCGGTCTTCTTCAAGCGCATCCAGCAGCATATGATAGGGCATAATGACATGGGCACGATCACTGATCACCAGGTTTTTGGTATCGAAGCCGTTCTCATGAATATAATTAATTTCTTGGATCAGGGCTTCGGGATTGATCACCATTCCGTTACCGATTACGCAAGTTTTCTCTTTATAAAATACACCAGATGGAATCAAGCTCAGCTTGAATTTCTTCCCGTCAATCAGAATCGTGTGACCGGCATTGTTACCCCCCTGATACCGGGCGACCACATCTGCGCTCTCCGCCAGAAAATCCGTGATCTTCCCTTTGCCTTCGTCTCCCCATTGTGTTCCCACGACGACTACCGTTGACATGTTCATTCCTCCGTAGGTGCTTGCTTAGCACCATTATTTTTCATAATATGGGCTCTGTACAGCGTTCTTATGTACGCAGCCCTCCGGACGCTAAGCGGTTTAACCCGCTAAAGCACAATAACCAGTGTAACAGCGGTACTTTTTAAAGTCAAATAAAAACGAACGATCACACAAGGAAATGTGCAATCGTTCGGATATTGTGCATAAATCGCCTAACCTGCAAATGGTTCCGCATGCGCCCGCTCGTAGTTGACGAACTTGTTAAAATTCTTCAAGAAAACAAGCTCTACGGTGCCTACTGGACCATTACGCTGTTTGGCAATAATTATTTCGATAATGTTCTTCTTTTCCGTGTCCTGATTATAGTAATCATCACGGTACAGGAAGGCTACGATATCAGCATCCTGCTCGATCGAACCCGATTCACGAAGGTCACTCATCATCGGACGTTTATCCTGACGCTGCTCTACACCGCGGCTAAGCTGGGACAGGGCAATGACCGGAACGTCCAATTCACGGGCAATCTGCTTCAGCGTACGCGAAATTTCGGATACTTCCTGCTGGCGGTTCTCGCCCGCTTTGCCGCGGCCCTGAATCAGCTGCAGGTAGTCGATGACGATCATGCCAAGGCCTTTTTCCTTCTTCAGCCTGCGGCATTTGGCTCTAATATCGGTAACTGTAATCCCGGGCGTATCATCGATGTAGATTTCCGACTCTCCCAAGGCCTGAATGCCCATCGTCAGCTTGGACCAGTCGTCATCGCTTTTGAATTCACCGGTACGCATAATGTTGGCATCCAGATTGGCTTCGGCGCAAATCATACGCTGTACCAGCTGCGCCGCCGACATTTCCAGACTGAAGATCGCTACGGTCTCTTTGGCCCGGACCGCTACATTCTGGCATATATTCAGCGCAAATGCAGTCTTGCCGACAGAAGGGCGGGCAGCAACAATGATCAGATCATTGCGCTGAAAACCGTTGGTCATATGGTCAAGATCAACGAAACCGCTCGGAATCCCCGAGGTATTGCCTTTATTCTGATGGAGCATTTCCACCCGGTCAAATACCTCCATCACTACATCGCGGATGGCAATAAACCCGCTGCCGCTGCGGCGGTTAGAGATTTCTAAGATCCGCCGCTCCGCATCGCTCAGCATGATGCCTACATCTTCGCCGCCGGTATAACCTTCGCTGACAATTTGTGTCGCTGTACGGATCAGCCGCCGCAGCATCGCCTTTTCCTCGATAATTTGAGCATAGTAGTCCACGTTGGCCGCAGTCGGCACTGCATGCGCCAGCTTAGCCAAATAGCTGACACCGCCGATATCCTCAAGCTCTCCCTTGTCCTGAAGCCGGGACGTCAGGGTAATCAGATCAATCGGCTGGCTCTCTTCTCCGAGCTGCACCATCGCCTCAAAAATCATCTGATGCGGTTTATCGTAGAAGTCTTCGGTATTCACCCGCTCCATCGCGGTAATCAGCGCCTCATCATGCAGCAGAATAGCACCCAGTACGGCCTGCTCCGCCTCCAGATTCTGCGGGGGAACCCGATCGAAAAAGAGATCTCCACCCATGTTACTCCTCCGTTACTTGAACCGTGAGGTTAGCCTTTACTTCAGTATGCAGCTTCACATGAACCTGGAATGTACCCACATGACGGATCGGGTCGCTCAGCTCAATTTTGCGCTTGTCAATAACGATGCCTTGAGTTGCAGCCAGGGTTTCCGCAATCTGCTTGCTGGTGATTGCACCGAACAGACGGCCGCCCTCACCCGATTTTGCTTTTAGCGTCAGTGTCAGCTCGTCCAGCTTCTTGCCGAGCTGCTGCGCTTCCTCTTTCTCCTGGTCCTTACGGCGTTGTTCAGCAGCAGCCTGGTTCTCCAGTGTTTTTACATTGCCTTCTGTAGCTGGACGAACCAGCCCGCGCGGCAGCAGGAAGTTGGCTGCATACCCTTCGGATACCTCTTTAACCTGCCCCTTCTTGCCTTGTCCCTTAACATCTTTTATGAAAATGACCTTCATTCGAACAGCCCCTCTTTCGCTTCAATTTCAGCCAGCACTTCCAGCAGTCTGGCTTCTGCTTCCTTACTTGTTCCTTCAAGCTGTACCGCAGCGTTGGACAAATGCCCGCCGCCGCCCAGCTTCTCCATCACGACTTGAACATTCATCCGCCCGAGTGAACGGGCGCTGATGCCGATCAGGCCGTCAGGCCGCTCACTGATGACAAAAGATGCCACCACGTTAGTCATCCCAAGCAGCGTATCTGCGGTCTGGGCGATAAGCAGCTGCGGGATTTTCATTCCCGGTGCGGTTACAACCAGCGCTATATGATCATACACCATTCGCGCATGCTTGATAATTTCGGCTTTGGAGATATACTCCTGCAAATCCTCTTTCAGCATCCGCTGGATAAGGATCGTATCCGCCCCGATCCGCCGCAGGAAACCTGCTGCTTCAAAGGTGCGCGAGCCGGTATGGAGAGCAAAATGCTTCGTGTCGACCGTAATCCCGGCGAGCAGCATGGTTGCCTCCAGCGGGCTAAGCTTGATCTTATCGTGGATATACTGCAGCAGCTCTGTTACAAGCTCACAGGTGGAGGATGCATACGGCTCTAGATACACCAGCACCGCTTCGTTGATGAATTCCTCCCCCCGCCGGTGATGGTCAACGACCACAATCCGGCTGGCATATTGCACAAGACGCGGTTCCATCGTCATAGAGGCCTTATGGGTATCTACTACGATCAGCAGCGTATGCTCGGTCATGACCTGCAGCGCCTGCTCTGTGGTGATAAAGGTCTTGTACAGATCCTCGTCCCGCTTGATCTGCTCCATCATCCGGGTAATGGAGGGGTTAGGCGTCTCCATTACAATGCTGGCTTCCACATTGTACATCTGGGCCGCTTTGAGCAGGCCAATCGCTGCCCCTACGGCATCGATATCGGGGTTACGGTGCCCCATAATCAGCACCTTATCGCTCTCCTGCATCAGATCGCGCAGGGCATGGGCAATAACCCGCGCCCGGACTCTCGTCCGTTTCTCTGCGGCATTGCTCTTGCCGCCGTAGAAGGACAGGCGCTGGCCCGCCTTCACGGCTGCCTGATCTCCGCCGCGTCCCAGCGCCATGTCCAGACTGGATTGCGCCAGCGCTCCCAGCTCGCTGGCAGACTCCGCGCCATACGCGAGGCCGATGCTCAGCGTCATCGGCACCTTAAGGTCGGCGGTCATTTCACGCACCTCATCGAGGATGACAAACCGGCTCTCCTCCAGTGCCTGCAGGCTGCGGTGATTAAGCAGCATCAGGTAACGTTCGGAAGACAGCCGCCGGAGATACACCTCGAACTGTTTGCTCCACTCGGTAATCTCACTGGCCACCTTGGCGATCAGCGAGGTACGCTGCTGGTCATCCATACCCTGAGCCGCTTCATCGAGATTGTCCATCATAACGATGCCGATAGCCAGTTTCTCTTCTTCATAGCGCTCACGCAGCACTACAAGCTCAGTAATGTCATATAGATACAGCATACGTTCACTGGGAATAATCACTGCCTGGTAATACCGGTCGTCTACAGTGATTTCCTGTCTGACATCCTTAAGTATGCCGATGTCCTTGGCGATTTCCCGCTTGACTGGACCACTGCCCGTCAGTGCAGGCACTACATCAGGTAATAATTCCTGCAGCTCTTCACCTACCAGCGATTTGCGGCTAAATATATCACTGGCATTGCGGTTGTTCCACTCCACCGTGCGGTCCTCGCTGTAGAGGATGATTCCAAGGGGGAGCATACTGACCGCTTCGCCTTCGACCCGCTTGATACGAAAGGACAGGCCGTTAATATATTCCACCAGATTGCGCCGGAACGCCAGCTCCGCCTGCAGCATCGAGAAGCACAAGGTGCCGGCCAGAAACAGACTGGTCACACCCAGAACCCAGTTGTAGATACTGACGATGATAATAAGGACCAGCAGCAGCATGAACGCCCAGACGGTATGATAGCCGTGCCAGCGTCTTTGCAGAAATTTAGGCATGACCTCTCACCCTATCGTTTCGATTTCTTCACAAGCTCCCGCAGCGGGAACGCAATATCGATAATACCGATAATCCAAAGCCCCGGCAGCCAGACAACGAGCAGTGACAGCAATATTGCCACAATCTTGCTCCACTTGCGCTCATGGACCAGGAAGAACACGAACCCGATGGTCTGAATCTTAAAGACAATTTGGAGTAATGGCAGCAGATTGGCGGAGATCATCAGCATAAAGTTGCTATCTGAATTGCCAAAGAACAGGCTAATTACTACACCCAGCAGATAGTACCAGATAAAGGATCTTGAAAGTCTCCATTCGCGCGCAGGCTTCAGCTTCGGAACCGCATATCCCATACTGTTAAGGATAGGGCGAACAATGGAGTGGGTGATTACAGCCATCATAAAGGAGCTTAGAATCAGTGTCATCGGAATGACCTGTATCGTCATATGACTGATTGTGTTTACATCCTCAGATGTAAGATTGAACTCACTGATCATCGGATTGCCTGTACCCAGATCGGAGAGCGGGGACATCACCATTTGCATCATATCATTTACGTAAGTGGAAAGATCAAAATTGAACAGCGCCGTACCAATCACCAGCAGCAGCAGAAACTCACCCAGAATGGTAACGGTTCCTGCCATGATGGTGGACAATGCCGAGGAGCGTCTCTTATACCATCGTCCCATGACTAAAGCCGGGATCAGGAAATACAGTGCTAACAATACGTAGACAGGTGTAATCAGGCCTACAATCAGCAGAATCGGCAATAAATGCACAATAAACTGTTTTGTACTCAGGGTAGTGAACAACACTACGGCCGGAATAGTTAAAAAAAGTGTAGTGATAATGAGCAGCGGGGTTGATAGGGATAGCAGCAGCAGCAAGTAGGCGATGCTCCATGCCACAGATGTCCAGCGAAATTTCAACAGTTTTCACCTCTTACGCATATGTTCTTCTAACGCAGATATATCCTGGTACCACTCTTCAAGCTGATGCCCTTCCTGCCTGTGCTTTCTTAGCTTCTCCAGTAATAAATCATCCAGTTCTCGGTAAGGAATGCCAAGTCTGCGGCCCAAGATATAAGAGCTCATAATCAGACTCGCCAGACTGTCGCCTACACGGGCGGTACTGCCTTCCCAAAGCGCTTTAAATAACCGTGAGACTTGATCGATTACTTCGGTCTTTAACCACTCAATAACCTTGGCGCGTTTGGCCACATCCAGATCCTTCGGCACATTGGGCACGTCTCTCTACCTCCGGCAAAAAGCATTATTCTCCATTATAGCATAAATATTTCGCAGTCACACGAGAGGGTCCGGCCGCCGGGTAACTGCAATTTCATGCCTTTCAAAAAAGGCCCGCATTCCGTTATCGCCGGAAATACAGGCCCTAAAGTTCATCTGCTTCTGCCGTGATTATAGGTTATAAAGATTCCTGCGATTGCCGGGAGACGACCTTCTCACAATATTCAATGATTTGACTCCGACGGACAATTCCGATGAACCGGTTCATGTCATCAACCACCGGCACAAAGTTCTGCACTTTAGCCAGGTTGATCAGATCTTCCATATCCGCATCGATCGAGACCGGCAGATTATTCATCCGCAGCGGTACATCCTTCAGCAAATATTTTGAAGCATTCTCAAAGGTAACCGTCCCGCCCGAATCCTTCATGTACCAGAGCAGATCCCCTTCTGTCACCGTACCGGCATATTCTCCGTTGCGGTTCAGAATCGGTACAGCGGTATAGCGGTGAAACTCCATCCGTTCCAAGGTCTGGCGCAGTGTTGAATCCAAGGTAACACAGGCCACTTCTTGTTTAGGAAGTAAAAAAAACGCAATATTCATCTCTTGATCCTCCTCAAAGAGTTCCGAAGGAATTAACCCTGCTATTTAGGGCACCCGTAGTAATACGCCTTACCCAGCAATTCGTTCCACTCCATTATACCATGAAGACAGGAAGCAGCAGCCACTAACATTACACATGGCTGCTGCATTCTTACTCTTATGGTATTTGCTACGGGTTGATTACTGTGCTGCTGCTGTAGCCGAAGGCTCCAGTGCATTCTCAGCCTTGCCCGGCTCGATCAGCTGGCTTACCGGAGTGCCGGCATTCATCCAATTGTCGATCATTGCCCGGGCTTCGCTTAAATCCTCTTCATCGACGATATCATAATACACGCCGTCAATCTTCTTGCCTTCACCCATGACGGTAAAGCTGGAAATATCCATATCCTTGCCGCCCATGAACTTTTTGGCGAGACTAATAATGGTGGAAGGCTGCAGATCTGTCTTGAAGTTTTCACCCATAATATCGAGCAGTTCAGGGATTTTGCCAATTTGGCTGATTGATAACATTTTATTCGCAACTACATCAATAAAGACCTGCTGGCGTTTCGTCCGGTTAAAATCGCTGTCTTCACGGTAGCGCGTATAATTAAGCGCCTCTTCACCGTTATAATTCGATTTTCCGCCTTCGATGGTGAATTTCTCATGATCGGCGCCTTTGTTCACAATGTCCTTTTTGATGGGCAGCGGAACACCGCCGATGGCATCGACTGCATCCTTAAGGCCCTGGAAATTGATCGTAGCATAATATTGAATGTCATGGCCGAGCAGTGCTTCAAGTGTATCTTTTGCCATCTGCTGACCGCCGAATGCATATGCATGGGTGATTTTATCTTTTTTGTTGCCCTTGTGCCCGATGATTTCCGTATACGTATCGCGGGGGATGGAGATCAGCAGGATTTTGTAATCCTCCGGACGGATAACGGCATAGATCATCGTATCCGAACGTGCTGTCTCATTCGCCCGCTGATCTGTTCCCAGCAGCATTAAAGAGAATGGATCGCTTTTGTAGACAACGGGTTCCGCCTGTACAGTGGACGTGCTGTCCTTAATCAGCGGCTCATACGACTCTTCTGCCAGTTTGGACTCCACCCGGTCGGCCAGGAAAAGATCAAAGGCCAGTACAGAAAGCGGCTTTTGAAACAAAAAACCTCCGGCGAGAATGACTACAACGGCTATAAGGGCTATATACCTTTTTTTAAACTTATTTTTTTTCATAAATGGGTTCCTTCTTTGTGTTGGAATATACAGAATAAACAAATGATTGCTTGCGATCTATTTTCAATGCCTGCCCGCCTTCTTCCAGGCACTCATGTCTGAATTTCTCTAGGCCGTCTTACTTGCCCTATTCGGTCTTATTGTCCCCCCTTTCAGGAATCAGGGTCTTTCTAATTGTAGAATAAACCTGGAAAACTGCTTTGACACAAACAATATTTCTATTGTAATCACTTGTGCCTTAAAAAGAAATAACAAAAAACGACATTAATAGTACGTTAGCTGCCGGTAATTACTTAAGTATATGACGTTCAAAATTGCAATTTGTTTTATTCCGGCAAAAAAAAAACAGAACCGGCAGGCCCAATGCGTATACGTCGCGGGGGCCTTGCGATTCTGTTACTGTTTAATCCATTTCCTTAATCCACCATTTGTCCGGCTCAATAATATTGCTCATGGAATCGACATGCACACCCTGCAGGCGCTTGTTTACAGCAGTAATATTGACCCGCTCTGCAAAAAAGATCATCGGCACTTCCTCATTAATCAGCTTCTGCCATTCATAATAAATCTGCTTCCGGTATTCCTTATCATAGGCTTTGTTCCCCACTCCTTCACGAATCAGCTCTTCGCTTTGCTCCGAGGACCAGCGGGAGTAGTTCCACAAATCGGTTGCCCGCCAGAGTCCCGAAGGATCGGGATCGCTTGCCAGCCCCCATACTCCGTTGAATAATTCAACGGTAGGGTCATCCTTTTCCACTGCCTCATAAAAAAGGTTCAGCTCCTTAAGTGCCCCGCCATTCAGCCGCACATCTAACCCAACATCCCGCCAGTTTTGTAAAATTGCCTGTGTCCGCTCTACGGTCGTACTGCTGCCGGTCATAGCATCATAATGAATAACCAGCTTCTGGCCTTTCGGATCCTCACGCATTCCATCTCCATCTACATCGAGATACCCTGCTTCATCAAGCAGAACCTCCGCCTTCTCCGGGCTGTATGGATACGTATCAATTTCAGTATCGGCAATCTTGGCCCAGCTGGAGCTTGGAATCGGTGTCTCAATCAGCTTGCCCAGTCCATAAGAGTATTGGTTAATAATCCCTTCCCGGTCCAGAGCGTAATACATTGCTTTGCGCAGCCGTTTGTCGGTGAATTTGGGGTTGTCCATCACATTCCGCCGTGCAGTTTCATCCCAATGGCCGAATTTAAAGCCTATGTATTCGTAAGACAGTTCCGGAGATTGCATGAGGGATATGTTATCGAGCTCTTTAAGTGCAGCAAAGGTCTCCCGCGGCGCCGTACCAATATCAATGCCGCCCGTTTCCAAAAGCCCGGTAATTTCACTGTCCTTTACTACCTTATAGTTAATGCCATCTAATAAAGCCTTGCCCTTATAATAATTATCAAACCGCTGCATCCGGACAAGCTGGCCAGGCTGAATCTCCTTCACCTCAAAGGGTCCAATGCCGATCGGCCTCTTCCGTACCTGATCACTGTCGGCCATATCTTTAACAGCTACTCCGCTAAAATATTTCTTATTCATCGGATACGGCCACAAGTTGTCAATGGTATTCACCCGTGCCGAATTCACGGTAATCCTGAGCGTATACGGATCTATAACCTTTACACCGCTTAGCTGATCTGTTTCTCCGCGATGGTAGGCTTCCACGCCCTTTATCATTTCCACACTATAATACCTGGAGCCTGTATAATCAGGGCTTGCGATCGTCTCCAGCGCAAATTTCCAGTCTTCAACCGTCAATTCATCGCCATTATGCCAGCGGACCCCCGGTCTGATGTTAAAGGTAAATACGGTATGGTCATCAGATTCCTTCCAGGAAGCAATGTTAGGAACGGTAGTCAAATCATCCTTCACAGTAAACATGGCCTCGGTAATGAAATCAAGCACATTAGAATCATCTTCGCCCTCAAAAAACGCCGGGTCAAACAGGCCCTGGAACGGAGCAGTATATGCATAGGTAACGGTACCGCCTGAGATGGCTTTATCCTCCGCCTTGCTGTAGCGTACCGGGTAGGAATCGCCGCCTGAACCAGCGCCATTACATGCCGACAGGATAATTGTCATTACCAGCAGTAGTCCGCTGATCTTGAATTTAAGCATGAAGTCCTTCCTTTCTTCTATACTGCGGTTAAGTGAAAGCGTTTTCCTGCGATAAGCTATATATATCATATAATGCGTAAATTTTTAAATCATGAATTTAACAAACTACAATATTGAGGATAACCAATAATCGAACAGATGTGAAGCCCAATAAATGGATGCTGTATCTGAGAGGGTATTCCCCCCGGCAAAAAGGCCTGCCCACCGGGCAGACCTTCAGGTATAAATCTCCGTTCAATTCTCTTCGTCTGTGTGAATGATGCTTAAACCCTCCACATGCCGCTTTCGCATCAGCTTGCGCTTTTTCCGGTCTTCCTTGGTCTCGAAAATAATATCAAAATCGTAGTCCTCCGGATACAGCTCATCCTTAGACAAGTAGGGTTTAAGCCGTTTATGGTTGAAGCGCATTTTTTCCTTCTGGATCATTACACCGACTATGCCCATACTGTCTTGTTTTGCATAGACGATCCCTGTTCGGTTAAGCGAGCTGACGTAAACGGCATCGCCAATTTCAAAGCCGGATGTCGGGTTTTTATTGTCTTTTGGCAAATTCGCCTCTTCCTCTACCGGGGCTGGCGTATCTTTCCCGGAATTTCTGCGCAGCTCATGCTTGGTATATGCTCTTATGCCTCTCCCTCTGCCTGCCGCCGTCTCCGGACCCTGCTGCTCCCGCTGCTGCACCACGAGCTGGCGTGAACGCCGGATAACCTCCGCAGGAATGCCCAGCTTCTCGGCAATTTGCAGCGCGTAACTCTCTCCAGCCTCACCGATTGTCAGCCGGTATAATGGCCGCAGTGTATCCTTATCAAACTCCATCCGCGCATTTTCGAAACCCGGGGTAGACGCTGCGAATACTTTTAACTCACTAAAATGTGTGGTAACGATAATATTGGCCCCACGCCGGTTCAGCTCCTCCAGAATGGCAATGGAGAGTGCAAAGCCCTCCCCAGGGTCTGTTCCCGCCGCCAGCTCATCAATCAGCAGCAGCACGCCTCTGCCAGCGTAGCGAAGCATGCCCTCAATACTCTTCATTTGGGCCGAGAAGGTGCTTAGAGACTGTGTGAGGCTCTGTCCGTCTCCGATCACACTGATCATATCTGAGAATACCGTAAAATCGCTGTTCTCCTCCACAGGAACCAGCAGCCCGGATTGTACCATTGCGGTCAGGAGGCCCAGCGTCTTGAGGACCACTGTTTTCCCGCCGGTATTAGGGCCGGTAACAATCAGTGATTTATAGCCCTGGCCAAACTCAAGGCTTACAGGTACCATATCCTTCAGTTCTGGATGTCTGCCTCCGTTCATCCGTAAGAATCCACGCTCATTCAAGGCCACCTTCCTAGCCCCTAGAGTCCTAGCGTATTTAGCCTTGGCAAAGATGAAGTCATAGGTGCCTGTTACTTCAATATTGATCCGCAGCGCCTCCTGCTCTTGCTCTACAAGGCCGCTCAGCATACTCAGAATGATGCTCTCTTCTCTGGCTTCATCCGCTGCCAGCAGCTCAAGCTCGCCCTGCAGGGCGGCTACCTCATAAGGCTCCACGAACACCGTCTGCCCGCTGGTGGACTGGTCCAGCACAGAGCCCTTGACCTGTTTGTGATACTCCCGTTTCACAGGGATGACATACCGGCCGCCGCGCATGCTGACCAGATTCTCCTGAAGGATCGACTGGTGCCGGGACATAATGCTCTCCAGCTTCCTTTGCAGCCGTTCCTTAGCCACTGCCAGCTTCTTCCGCACCCTCTCCAATCCCTTGCTTGCCTGATCATCAATTACCCCGAAGCGGATACAGCGTTCAATCTCTTCCCTTACCTGCTTCAGTTCCAGCAGCGACGCTCCATAAGCAGCAATACGCGGGGCAATCTGCTCTTTGGAGGCCATATACTTGCGCAGCTGACTGCAGCTGTTCAGAAAAGTAACGATGGCTGTGAAATCCTGCTCATTGTAGAGATACCCCGTACCCATCAGAGACATGATCCATTCGATCCCCTCTAACGAAGGCAAAGGAACACTTGCCCCCCGCTCCAGCAACTCTTTGGCCTCCTCCGTTTCATCCAATGCCCGGTGTACCGCCGGCAGATATGTCATCGGACTCAGCTCATTCACCATTCTTCGGCCCTCATAGGATACGGCATGCCGTGCTACATCCTTTTTAATGTCTTCATACCCGAGTGTGCTTAGGCTTTCTAGATTCACTGGTATTCCTCCTCTATTCTTCAACAGTCATCGGTATTTGTTCCTAACGCAAAAAAGGGCAAAGACTGCACTATGCAGTCCTTGCCCTCATTCGGATGGTATTGTCCCTTGATGTGCTGACCTCCCGCTTCACGACAAAAATCATGTCCCGGAAAACAGAAAAAACCGTGCTCAAGAGCACGGTTAATCACAAAGAGAACAATAGCCGTAAAGAGGCCATGTTGACGCTTCGCGTGTTCTTAACTAATCATCCACTCTGCGATAAGTTTAGTATGATTTGCACATACTCAAACAGAGCAAGCCCCCGGTAAAAATGAGTCCTGCTGTTACTTATCCTCAAGTGATATGAAATTGCTTAGTTAAGAACGCTCACCAACATCAAAATTTCCCCTTTAGTTATAGGATACCTGTAATTTACTACATTCTGCTAAGAGAGTCAATTCCCAGTGAAGAAATTGAACACCCACGTGATTCCATTCCTGCTGTCAGCAACTTGTCCATGCAGTGCCCCAAAAAAGGTCTTTTGCAGCTCAACCTGGACTTTTCCGCCATCCGCTACCAGCTTCCCGTAGATGCTGCGTAGCTCCTCTTCGCTCTCCAGAGCCATAATAATGCTGACATTCTCTGTTTTGGCCCCCCGGCCATAATCGTCAGAGAAATGGATCAGGCTGGATCCGAGCACCAGATCGGCATGCAGCAGCTTACCGTTATGCTCATTTAGTACTTGGATTTCACCGCCAAATACGCTTTGATAATACTCCACTGATTCACGTACATTCTCAATAATTACATAGGGGCTTGCACTGATCATTATTATTCCTCCGGCCTTTTAGTTGGACGGCTGCCAGCCGTCACTCCTTTTTATTATATACAATGGCAGCGCTGGTTACCAAGCCTTGAGCCGGCTCCCTCTACACATCCGCAGACATAACAAAAAAGCAGCCGGCTAAGCCGGCTGCTTCGTAAAACGTCCTATTCCGTTGTGTAAGGCAGCAGCGCGATTTGACGCGAGCGTTTTACAGCAATGGTCAGAGCGCGTTGGTATTTTGCACTTGTACCAGTTACACGACGCGGCAAAATCTTTCCGCGTTCGCTGATGAACTTCTTAAGAAGCTCAGTGTCTTTATAATCAATGTGAGTAATCTTGTTCACAGTGAAGTAGCACACTTTTTTGCGCTTGTTGCGTCCACCACGACGTGCCGGTCTTTTGTCGTTGTCTCCGCCTTCTCTTTGTTTGAAAGCCATGTTCAGTTCAGTCCTTCCTTATTAAAATGGCAAATCATCGTCCGATATATCGATCGGTTTTCCATCGCCCGAAAAAGGATCTTGATTATTGTTGCTGCGCGAAAAATTGTTGTTATTTCCGCGTCCACTGTTACCGCCGCCACCATAGGATGGTTCTTCGGGTACATTTCCGCCACTTGGCGCATTGCCACCTTCACGATTCTGCGAGGATTCCAGGAAACGGACATTATCGGCAATAACTTCAGTAACGTATACACGTTTACCTTCGTTATTCTCGTAATTCCGAACTTGGATGCGGCCTTCTACGGCTGCCAGACGCCCTTTGCGCAAATAATTGGCACAGGTCTCAGCCAGCTGTCTCCAGGTTACTACCGGGATGAAGTCCGCTTCGCGTTCACCGTTCTGGCCCGTAAAGTTGCGGTCTACGGCAAGCGTAAACTGCGTTACGGCAACACCAGCGGGAGTATAACGAAGTTCCGGGTCACGGGTCAACCGACCGATCAGAATGATACGGTTCAACAATTCAATCCCCTCCTTTTAAGCGATTCGTTACAAAGCTTGTCAAGATCTTAGGCAACGTCGTTCGTAATGAGATAACGAATAACTTCGTCGGAAATCTTCATGAGACGCTCGAGTTCAGTAACTACTGCAGGTTCTGCAGTAAAGTTAACCAAAACATAAACGCCATCACGGAATTTCTTGATCTCATACGCAAGACGGCGTTTACCTTGCACATCGTGCTTTGTAATTTCTCCGCCGTTGGAGATGACGCCTTGGAATTTTTCGACTGCTGCTTGAACGGCTTCTTGTTCAATGTCAGGACGAATAATGTACATGACTTCATATTTGCGCATAATTTTCACCTCCTTATGGTCTGCGGCCCCTGATCACGTCAGGAGCAAGGAACGAGCACAAACATAGACTCGCACCAAATTAATATACCAAATAGTTCTGCTGATTGCAAGTACTAATAATCCTCGGCAGATCATGGGAGCTTATGGGCTACATGAACAGCACCCGGCCGGCGCACAATATAACCGCATTACCACATCATCTGAGGAGGGATCAAACATGGGTGAACAAACTGAATATGAAAAAGGCGACAAAGCACCAAACCCGGGAGTCTATACAGAAGTAGGAGAAGCCCGCAGCTTCCACACTCAAATTACGAATCCAAAACGCATCACGATGGAAAAGGGAGATACCTTCCCTGAGACCACAAACAAGGACCGCAAGTGGAAAAAGGTTGAAAAAGCCCGGGTTCATTAATTTTTTCACATCACATGTATAATAAAACGGGTTCCGGCCCATAATAAACTCAGGCAGTACAAAAGAGAGGTGTGGTTCCGTTGGACGTCGTAGACGAACACAATCACTGGGATTCTGATTCAGCAACTATTGTAACCCGGGAACAGTAAGGCTGGCCCTTAAAAAAGGCATCAGCTTTTGCAATACCCAATCACTTTAGCGGCTATAAACAGAGAAATTCCGAACATCATTGATGTACTGCCTCTGGAGAGAGATCCGCAAGGATCTCTCTTTTTGTTGTGCTTGGTTAATATAACAACACTGCATTCGATTTCTGATAACAAAAAAACCTCCGCAATAGCGAAGGTTCTATTTATCAATGATATTAGTTGTGCTGTAGTGGCGGAGAGGGTGGGATTCGAACCCACGCACGCTGTGACACGCCTAACTGATTTCGAGTCAGCCCCCTTGGGCCTCTTGGGTACCTCTCCGCAGCAAGATTTATTGTATCATGTCACCTACAGTTTTGCAAGCTTAATTATTCTGTAAGCCTTCTTCTTTTGAACGCAGCACCTTTTTCAGGTTTTTCTCGAATTTGGCGCGGGGGATTAGAACACTGTGCTGGCAGCCTACGCATTTGATCCGAATATCCATCCCCATCCGGATGATCTCCATTTCATTGGTTCCGCAGGGATGGGGCTTCTTCATCAGAACAATATCCCCTAATTGAAAAACCTTCCGTTCCATTAGTTCTCCCCCTTTTCTCCCTCTTGAGCAGCAGCGACCTGTCTTCGCGGAACAGCACCAGCGGCCTCTTCAGCCTGCACTTCATGCTCACGGGCCTTCCGCTCAGCCTCCGCTTCTTCCAGCGCCGTCTGCTTCTCCAGTGCTTGCTTAATATCGCTTTGGATCTGCCGCTGCGCTGCATCTCTGGCATTGGGCTGACAATTGGCCGCTACACGAATTACGTATTCAGAAGTATTCATGGATTGAATCCCCAGTATATTCGGATAAGCCAATATATTTTCATTCCGCTCTTCAATCCCCTGTAACGCTTCGCCGATTAGAGCAAGTGTAGTTTCAAGTCCCCGCTCAATCTTCACCGGCACATCCACCACCGCCAAGGCATTAGCCAGAGAATAATTCGTTACGTTGATGATCGTGCCGTTAGGGATAATATGAACCTCGCCCGTGCTGCTGAGCAGTCTGGTCGTTCTGAGACCGATCATTTCCACGGTTCCTTTATAGGTCCCCGTCTGAATCACATCGCCTACCGCAAACTGATCCTCAAAAATAATAAAGAAGCCTGTAATTACATCCTTGACCAAACTCTGTGCTCCGAAACCGATAGCCAGACCTAAGACGCCAGCTCCTGCAAGTACCGGGGCAAGATTGAAGTTAAACTCAGACAGAATCAGCATAATCATGACAAAATTACAGATGAACGTAACCACATTTTTCAGAAGTCCGCCTACCGTCGAGAAGCGCCGGCTGTTTGCCAGCATCCTCCCCCGGGTTTCCCGTTCCATCGAGCGGTCGATGATCTGGTATACAACCTTTATAATTACCCGGGTCAGTATAATAATTAATAATATCCGCAAGCCGGAAAAAAGCACGTTCGCCCACATATCTGCATCCGTTACCCAATTCCAGACCTTATCCTTGAAACGGACCACCTGCTCTACAGCATCTTCAGACGTTCCCGCCTCGAGTAGCCATCTATTCATATGATCCCTCCCTATTCATATACCTCTATGTAGCCGCTGCCCTCTCCATTCTTACTGAATATTCCGCGGATTTCAACATTCTGTTCGGCAATCAGTTTGCGGACTCCAATGAGATCAGCCTTAAAAAATTGAATCGACATCGCGCACCCTGCGGTAATTTCTTTGGGAGTCGGGAAGATATCGATTTCGATTTCCGCATATTCAAGCAGCATTTCTGCGCGCAGCGCCTGCTGTGTAGAGTCAAATGCAATCAGCAGCTCTTCCTCCATGTCTACGCCTCCCTCTGGGCTTAAGGTCCTATCTCTTGTACCTGTAGTATAAAATCCCTCTTTCATCCATATACTAGGATCATTAACTAACATTCCCCCGCGGACAGATGGCTTAAGTTATCAGCAATCTATGAAAGGTAATGGCAGACTGCTGGTATTTTCGTAGAAGTTCCGCCGCAGAAAGGAAGATTATATGAATTTCTCTTCTCAAGCTGTACCGCTGCCAGAGCCGTCTTGTTTAAAAATATCACATGCTGATCCTAACATCTACTCGGCGATCATGCACCGTTTGCTTTTCCACTTGTCGCGTACCCGTCAAGATACTCCAATTGTGATTGTCTGTGTAGGCACGGACCGCTCTACCGGCGACTCCCTTGGCCCGTTGGTCGGAACGGCGCTAGCCCGCTTTCACAGTCCCTTGTTTCATCTTTACGGTACACTGGACGAGCCTGTACACGCCGTAAATCTGGAGGAGACTTTGACTCTAATTCACAACAAATATAATGATCCCTTTATCATTGGTATTGATGCCTGTCTGGGGCATTCCGCCAGTGTCGGCTGCATCCAGGTCGTGGATGGCCCGCTGCGTCCAGGAGCTGGCGTGAATAAACAACTGCCCCCTGTTGGTGATATCCACCTGACCGGTATTGTAAATGTCGGTGGATTTATGGAGTATTTTGTATTGCAGAATACCCGGTTGAGTCTTGTCATGCGTCTATCTGACATTATTGCCGTCAGCCTCTATTCCGCATTAAAACAATGGAAGCTTCATGCTAAATCTGCTGCAACGCTAGAGCAATAACTTCCTTCTCCTCCGGTGAGAGCGGGTACTGGGAGGTTCCGCCTTCCAGCGGTTTGGAGTATATATAGGAATTCTCGCGGTTGTGCAGGCTCGTTAATACCACACCACTGCTGCTGTCATCAATAATTGCCATTGAAAAGCTTAAGTCATTTCCGCGTTCACCGAATGCGTTATACCGCTTCATCGCAACTTTTGATTTCATGCCGCGCATTTTTGTCTGTGCAGCTTCAATTAATGCCTTGTGTTCACGCTGGCCTTCTTCAAGCATTTCGCTCTGATTCTTTAGATCAATCAGCAGACTTTCCAGATCCTCGACACCGTTCCCACTCATCATTGCTTCGTATTTGCGCCGCATTTTACGCAGCTTGCTGCCCTGAACGATCTGGATAATTACCAGCACCAACAGAATAACTGCAGCAGCAAATACAACTAATGATAACTGTTCACTAATTATTTGATTCAACTCTGACATATATGGACCATCCTTTTGTATTTATCTGCTGGAGTGAAGGCCATATAACTCTGCCATGGCATCCAGCAATCTGTTAACCTCTTGTTCTGTCGAGCTTACACCTACACTTGCCCGCACAGCTCCACTCTCCAGCGTCTCAGCGGCTTGATGAGCTAAGGGCGTGCAATGCATTCCAGCCCGTACAGCTATGTTGTATCCCCGGTCCAGCCGATGTGCAATATCTGCAGATTCCTGTCCTTCGATTGTAAAAGAAACAATACCGCTCCGCGGAGCGCCGATCGCAGGACCAAGCAGCCTTATACCAGGAATTGCAGACAATCCCTCCATCATTTTCTGCGTTAATATCCATTCTTGATGATGGATATTTTGTGTGCCCAGCGATTTTATGATTTTTACACCGGCGAGCAGTCCCGCTATGCCCACTGCATTCTGTGTTCCTGCCTCATAGCGGTCCGGGCGTACCGCCGGTTGTTCGCTGTTTTCGGATTGGCTGCCGGTTCCCCCGAGCATCAAAGGTTCCAAATCAAGCTCTGGCGAAACATAGAGTCCTCCTGTCCCTTGTGGACCGAGCAAGCCTTTATGTCCCGGAAAAGCAAGCAAATCAATGTTCATCTCTTTCACATTGATATCCAGTGAACCAGCACTTTGAGCTGCATCGACCAGAAAAACAGCACCCTTAGATTTGGCGATATCGCCTATGTCACCAATCGGAAGTATACTGCCAAGCAGATTCGAACTATGATTGCAGATCACCATTTTAGTATTAGGTTTGAAGAGCCTATTCAATTCCTGCAGATTGATTTGTCCCTCTTTATCGACCCGCAAATAATCAACCTCTACCCCCATTGTCCGGCGCAAATATTCTAATGGCCTGCGTACAGAATTATGCTCAGTCATCGTCGATATCACATGATGCCCTGGTTGAAGTGTACCCTTAATGGCCATATTTAGCCCCATCGTTGTATTGTGGGTAAAGGCAATATCCTGGGCATTTGATATTGCAAACAGTTCAGCCAGCAAGGCGCGCGCTCTCACAAGCACCCTACCCGTCCCTATAGCCAGCGAGTGGTTGCCGCGCCCGGCATTAGCACCCGAGTGTTCCAACGCTTCCACCATCGCTACAGCCACCTCTGGCGGCTTAGGCCAGGATGTTGCCGCATGATCCAGATATACCAGTGGCTCCATTCTCTAACCTCACTTTTCGAGTTTAAAAAACATACCCCTCCATATCCGTGTTAAGGATACCTCAGGATATGTTTTCGGGCAAAGATATTCAAATCAGTTCCCTAATAGTTCAAGCAGTCTTTCCAGGTCTTGGGCGCTGTAGTAGTTGATTTCGATCTTTCCTTTTTCCTTGCCTTGCTTAATTTTTACCGTGGTTTTGAATCTTTCACGCAACCCTTCCTCTACATTATCAATGTAAGGATCACGTTTAACAATTTTCGCCTTTACTCCAGCTGTAGGTTTACGATCAAGATTCTTCACTACCTCTTCCAGCTGCCTTACACTCCATTGCTGTTCCACGCATTGTTCGGCCAGTTGTTTTACAGTCTCAGAATCTTTCAGTGCCACAATTGCCCGGGCATGGCCCATCGAAATTGTTCCACGTGAAACATAATCTTTAACTTCCTCCGGCAAAGTGAGCAGCCGCAAAAAGTTAGCGATATGCGATCTCGACTTACCTACCTTCAGAGATAATTCCTCCTGGGTAAGTGAAAATTGATCCATTAAACCTTGATATGCCACTGCAACTTCCATCGCATTCAAATTTTCACGCTGCAGGTTTTCAATCAGGGCGATTTCCATCACTTGTTGGTCACTCAAACTTCTTACAACAGCGGGAATTGTTGCTTTTCCACAATACTGCGATGCACGGAATCTGCGTTCACCAGCAATGATTTCATATCCCTTTAACACGCTGCGGACAATAATCGGTTGAATGACTCCATGTTGTCTTATGGACTCGGCCAGTTCTTGAATTGCTTCTTCATTGAAATCCTTGCGCGGTTGATAAGGATTAGCCCGCAACTGACCCAAAGGTATCTCCACAACCTTATCATCTTCATTGATTGACAAGGATGGAATTAGTGCATCTAGACCTTTCCCTAAACGCTTACTCATAAGAGATCACTTCCTTTGCCAACTCTAAGTACACTTCTGCTCCTTTGGAACGGGTATCATACGTAATAATGGATTGTCCATGCGAAGGAGCTTCGCTAAGACGAACATTACGGGGGATAATCGTTCTATATACCTTCTCCTGGAAATACTTTTTGACCTCTTCAATAACTTGAATCCCCAGATTCGTTCGGGCATCAAGCATGGTCAGCAGCACTCCCTCAATTTTCAGATGAGTATTAAGATTTTTTTGCACCAAACGCACGGTATTAAGCAGTTGGCTAAGCCCTTCCAGTGCATAGTATTCACACTGAATTGGAATAATGACCGAGTCTGCCGCAGTGAGTGAATTAATAGTAAGTATGCCGAGAGAAGGCGGGCAATCAATGATGATGTAATCATAATTACCTTTCACCGCATTGAGCGCCTTTTTAAGCTTTAGTTCTCTGGAGATCGTCGACACTAATTCGATTTCAGCCCCTGCCAATTGAATCGTAGCCGGGATAATATCGAGCCCTTCGATCTGCGTCTGTAAAATTGTTTCTTGAGGGTTAGCCTCATTAATAAGTATATCGTAAATGCAATTTGCTACATCCGCTTTGTTGACGCCAACGCCGCTTGTAGTGTTGCCTTGCGGATCGATATCGACAAGAAGCACTCTTCTCCCCAGAGTAGCCATTCCGGCACCCAGGTTCACGGAGGTTGTCGTTTTACCAACGCCGCCTTTTTGATTTGCTATGGCAATAATCTTGGACACTTATTTCACCTCGAATTGTTAGAAAGAATCATCTTGTAGTTTCTGAAGTTGTAACGGCGCAGACCGTGAATGAAACGGAATCACTTATTGCAAGAAATATAGACAAATATACAGGTAATTATTATCAACGAGTTCATCCGCCGGTATAATTCGATTGTAGTCATACAAAAGGCGGCCAATCACCTCAGGGCCGCCTTCAGCTTTTGAAACAATTTATCGTTTTGGGATCTGAATCACAATCTCATAATGGTCGCCGCGGTCATTTTCCGAGGTCTTTATTTCCATCCCTGAGCCTGATACCATATCAATGGATTGACGAATTGTATTAAGCGCTAGACGAACGTCCTTGGTGTAGGAAACCCGTTTTGATTTTTTGGTCTGGTTAACAGCTTTGTAAAAGGCAATTCGAGCTTCAGTCTGCTTCACATTCAAGCCCTTGGCAATGATCTCAGCCAGTACTTTCAGCTGCATTTCCACATTGTCCAGAGATAACAAGGAACGAGCATGTCTCTCTGTGATCTGTCGTTCCATGAGGGCTGTCTTAACTTGCTCGGGCAGCTGCAGGAGGCGTATCTTGTTTGCGATTGTGGATTGGCTTTTCCCTAACCGCTGTGCCAAGCTTTCCTGAGTCAATTGATGAAGATCAATCAGTTTCTGATAAGCAATAGCTTCCTCAATAGAGGTCAGACCTTCTCGTTGCAAATTTTCTATTAATGCAATTGATGCAGCCTGAGAATCATTGAACTCACGAACAATGGCCGGAATGGTCTCCAAGCCGAGCTTCTTAACCGCACGCCAACGCCGTTCACCCGCGATAATCTCATACAAAGAATCACGCACTCGCACAACGATGGGTTGAATAACTCCGTGAGTTTTGATGGTCTGACATAGCTCGTCTATCTTCTCATCATCAAAAATTGTCCGTGGTTGATAAGGACTGCTAATAACCTCATGAACCGGGATCTGTTTGATCTCTTCTCCGCTGCTCCGCTCGGTAAATCCAAAAAGCTTGGTGAATTGTTCTTTCATTCCGTTCATAACCACCTAGTTTCGTTATAGTACGATCCTCTTGACCTTGCCTGGAAAAAAGCTTATCGTACAGCATTCAATGCAGCCTGGAAACCCCAGGTAAAAAGACGCTCATTTCCGGAAGAAACTCCATTCCAGATAGTCGCTGAAATTCTATCACTATATTATTCTATCACTTTTCCGCTCATAATCCTATTCTCCATAAAGACCTATTTTTCCTGCATAATAAATTCTGCGTGAAAGCTGTTTAACGCCTATCACAAAATAAAACAACAAGCCCATGGATAAAAGGCTTGTTGTTTTGCTTGCTATAGAACGCAGCTTATTTTCACCTATTTACATTGTTTCACGTGAAACAATCAGATTAGTGGAGATTTGGCTGGCATTCCTGCTTTGCGGGGATATTTAGCAGGTGTGGCTCCTGTTTTGCGGATCATGACGATATGCCGCGCCGATTCCTCTACAGGCAGGCTAAATGACTCAACTTGCTTGAGTTCAGCCCGCAATTCCTTGAGGCTTCTTTTGGCTTCTGTTAATTCCTCGGCAGGATCATTACCCTTCATCGCTGCAAAAATACCATCTTTTCGCGTGAACGGAAGACAGAATTCATTCAGCAGTGATAAACGTGCCACAGCACGGGCAGTTACTACATCATATGCGTCACGATGCACGAATTGTCTAGCTACATCCTCTGCCCGGCCATGAATAAGCTCTACTCCGATTAATCCTAAAGTGTCACAAATATGCTGGAGAAACGAAATTCTTTTACTTAAAGAATCCACAATTGTCAGCTTTAAATGAGGGAAACAAATTTTCAAGGGAATACCAGGAAATCCTGCTCCTGATCCGATGTCTGCCAGACTTTTTACATCATCCATGTTTAAATAGAATGCAAGAGAAAGCGAGTCGTAAAAATGTTTCATATAAACCTGACTACGTTCAGTAATTCCCGTAAGGTTCATCTTCTCATTCCAAGAAACCAGTTCCTGATAATAAAGCTCAAATTGCTCCAATTGTCGGGGTGCAAGCTGAAGGCCACGCTCCTGCAAAAGTGCAATGAACTGCGCTGAAGTACTGTCCATAAATTATCCTTTCGCCGCCGTTACTCGGTTGTAATGCTCTAAATGCACAAGCAGAATCGAAATGTCAGCCGGTGTGACACCGGCAATCCGTGAAGCTTGTCCGATAGAAATCGGGGCAATCTTCGTCAGCTTCTGCCGTGCTTCCATAGCCAGTCCATGAATCTCATTATAATTAATATCATCCGGGATTTTCTTCTTTTCCATCTTTTGCAGCTTTTCCACATGTGCCAGCTGTTTCTCAATATATCCGGCATATTTAATTTGAATCTCTACCTGCTCCTTCATCTCTTCATCAAGGATTTCAGGGGCTGGGGATATTTGATCAACAAAGCTGTATGCAAGTTCAGGGCGGCGCATCAGAGTAAGCAAGTTACTGCCATCTACAATAGCTGCAGACTCAAATGCTGCTAATGCTTCATTGACTTCTACGGGTTTTACTTTTGTTTCTTTAAGCCGGAGAATTTCACGTTCGACTGTTTCCTTTTTATTCAGGAAGGCTTCATAACGCTGCTGCGGTATCAAACCAATCTCATAACCAATAGGTGTCAGCCGCAGATCAGCATTGTCATGACGAAGCAGCAAACGGTATTCTGCCCGTGATGTAAGCAAACGGTAAGGCTCATTGGTTCCTTTAGTAACCAGATCATCAATCAGTACTCCAATATAGCCTTGGGAACGATCGAGAACCACCGGTTCTTTCTCCTGCACTTTACGGGCAGCATTAATACCGGCCATTACACCTTGTCCTGCTGCTTCCTCATATCCGGATGTACCATTAATCTGTCCGGCTGTGAATAGTCCCGGCAGACGTTTGGTTTCGAGTGAAGGCCACAACTGGGTAGGCACCATCGCATCATATTCAATCGCATAGCCGTTACGCATCATTTCTACCTTTTCCAT
The DNA here is from genome assembly GCF_017086365.1 of Paenibacillus tianjinensis. Lineage (NCBI taxonomy): Bacteria > Bacillati > Bacillota > Bacilli > Caryophanales > Paenibacillaceae > Paenibacillus > Paenibacillus tianjinensis. The sequence goes on from NZ_CP070969.1 coordinate 6,267,980, forward strand.
TCCTGGGATGGAGCGAAGCACTGCTAATTGAACATCCTCCGGCAGACTAGTGGAAAGACCCTGTACATAGTACTCCGAAGTGTTTTTTCCTTCCGGTTCAAGGAAAATCTGGTGCTGTGACTTGTCGCTGAACCGGACCACCTTATCTTCGATGGAAGGACAGTAACGCGGACCCGTTCCTTCAATAATACCTGTAAACATTGGAGCACGATGAAGATTGTCATTAATGATCTGGTGCGTCACTGGAGAAGTGTAGGTCAGCCAGCAAGGCAGTTGTTCGTTTTGCGACGATTTCGTTTCAAAAGAAAAGAACTTCGGCTTATCATCACCCGGCTGAATTTCTGTCTTGGAGAAATCAATCGTATCTTTATGCACACGCGGTGGTGTACCTGTCTTAAAGCGAACCAGCTCAAAGCCCAACTCACGCAGATTCTCCGACAGTCGGACTGAAGGCTGCTGATTGTTTGGACCGCTCTCATAGGTCAGCTCACCCATAATTACTTTTCCGCGCAAATAAGTTCCGGTGGTCAAAATAACTGTCTTACTACGGTATATAGTGCCAGTCTTGGTAATCACCCCGGCGCAACGGCCGTTTTCAACGATCAATTCTTCGACCATTCCCTGACGAAGCGTCAGGTTGGGTGTCTTCTCCATTGTTTCTTTCATGGCATGCTGATAAAGGAATTTATCCGCCTGTGCGCGAAGAGCATGAACGGCCGGTCCTTTACCGGTATTGAGCATCCGCAGCTGAATAAAAGTCTTATCGATGTTGCGGCCCATCTCTCCGCCAAGCGCATCAATTTCACGGACTACATGTCCTTTAGCCGGACCGCCAATCGAAGGATTACAAGGCATGAATGCCACCATATCCAGGTTAATCGTTATCATCAAAGTGTTGCAGCCCATCCGGGCTGCAGCCAGTGCAGCTTCGCAGCCGGCATGGCCGGCGCCTATGACCACTACGTCATAGCTGCCTCCTTCATAGCTCATCTCTTATTCCTCCTAATAGCTTCGTATAACAAGCTGAATTATATAGTTTATGCAGAGCAGGGATCCCATACAGGCCCCTTGCTGCATCTTATTTGCCTAGACAGAATTGCGAGAAAATTTGGTCTAGCAGCGAATCAGCAGCGGTATCACCGATAATCTCTCCGAGCTGCTCCCAAGCCAGACGCACATCTATTTGAATCATATCAATTGGAACGAACATATCAGCTGCTTCATAAGCATCTTGCAGCGACTTATGCGCTTTTTTGAGCAAGGCAATATGCCGCACATTACTGACATAAGTAAGGTCACCGGATTCCAGTTTGCCGCCGAAAAACAGCTCCGAAATGGCTTCCTCCAGCTTATCCAGCCCTTCCTCCTCCAGCACTGACATCGGCACAATGCTCGATTCATCAAAGAACGTAAGCAGCTTGGCTTTGTCCAGGCGTGGCGGTAAGTCCATTTTATTCATGATGACTAAGGCTTGTCTACCGTGGATTTGTTCCATTAGTGCCAATTCATCCTCATGCAATTCTTCATTCGCATTAAGGACAAGCAGGATCAGATCAGCATCACTGAAAGCTGCCTTGGAACGTTCTACACCGATTTTCTCAACGACATCCATTGTTTCCCGAATACCTGCGGTATCGAGCAGCTTCAGCGGGATATTGTTGATCGTTACATATTCTTCTATTACATCACGCGTTGTTCCCGGAATATCAGTCACAATCGCTTTGTTGTCACGGGCGAGCGCATTAAGCAAGGAGGACTTGCCGACATTAGGGCGGCCGACAATTGCCGTCGTAATACCTTCACGCAGAATTTTCCCTTCATTGGCCGTCTTCAGCAGCTTATTAATACCTTCCATTACCTCACTGCTTTTCTCTTTAATGAACTCAGCCGTAAATTCTTCCACATCATGCTCAGGATAATCAATATTCACTTCAATGTGTGCCAGAGTCTCTATAAGGGTATGGCGCAAACTCTTTATCCGCTCGGATAACGATCCACTGACCTGTTTCAGGGCAACGGAAAATGCACGGTCCGACTTAGAACGAATCAAATCTATGACCGCTTCCGCCTGAGAGAGATCAATCCGTCCGCCCAGAAAAGCGCGCTTGGTGAATTCACCCGGCTCGGCTAATCGGATATTCTGCTGCAAAAGCAGATCCATCACTCTTCTGACTGAAATCACTCCGCCATGGGCACTGATCTCCACTACATCCTCTGTTGTGAAGGACCGTGGTCCCTTCATTACAGTCACCAGGACCTCTTCCATTCGTTCACCGTCCACCGGGTTAATAATATGGCCATAATGAACGGTATGGGAAGCAACTTCCGTAAGCGGGGTTGAGCTGCGGAACAAAGGTGCAACCTCAGATATAGCTTCCGGTCCGCTCACGCGGATAATTGCAATTCCACCCTCGCCCAGTGCCGTCGAGACGGCAGCAATGGTGTCACTAAGCATGCTGTTTCTCACCTCAATATAGTGTTTAATTTAGAATGTGAATGCACTAAATTCTTATGGTTTTAAAAAAAGCAATGACCCCTTACATTGGTCAAGGAGTCATTGCGGCTGTATTTATCTCTACTTCAATGTTATAACGACGCGCCGGTTAGGTTCTTCACCCTTGCTAAGCGTGCTGACTTGACGATGATCCTGCAGCCTGGAGTGAATGATCTTACGCTCCTGCGGCGACATGGGCTCCAGCACAACCTCTTTACGGGTTCGAACTACACGGCCAGCCAACCGGTCAGCCAGTTCTTCTAATGTCTTCTTACGGCGTTCGCGGAAATTCTCCGCATCCAGCACCAGACGGATGAAACTGTCAGAATAACGGTTGGCCACAATATTAGCCAAATACTGCAGAGCATCGAGAGTTTGTCCTCTTCTGCCAATCAGGAGGCCGAGATCCGGACCGGAGATTTGCAGAATGGTCGATTCCTTGGTATGAACGATTTCCACTTCCACCGTGAGCCCCATGCTCTTGGCGACATCCACAATGAAATGAACGGCCTCTTGGTAAGCTTCCTCCACCGGTTGTCCGGAATCTTGGCGCGGCACACCGCCGCCAGCCTCCTGTTTGCTCTCTCGTGTTGACTGCTGAGGCAGTGACGGAGCACTCGCCGCTGACGCCGGTGCGGCTTCGGTAATCAAGGTGAGTTCCACCTTGGCACTTTTCGCACCGATCAATCCAAGGAATCCTTTTGACGGCTGTTCAAGTACGTTGACCGTGACCCGGTCCTTTTGAACTCCAAGCTGGTTAAGTCCCCGTTCTACAGCTTCTTCAATGGTTTTCCCTGTTGCGACGACTTTGCTCATTTTGACTTTTTGGCTCCCTTCTTTGCTTTGCCGCCATTGCCTTTTGCAGCGGGAGTAACATCCTTGCGGGCGCTTGTATCCTTGCCCTTCACAAGGTTCACTTCTTTGCCGGTACCGGCAGTTGCGACAGCCAACTTGGTCTTATCGTTGTTGCGGTATAAGAAGTAGTTCTGGATAATGGTGTAAAGGTTACTGTAGAACCAGTACAACGGCAGTGCTGAAGGGAAGTTGTACGACATGATGAAGATCAATACCGGGTATACCATCATCATGAACTGCATCGGACCCTGCTGCTGAACCGGATTCATTTTGGTCATCATGCGGGTTTGCAGGAACGTAGTTGCTGCAGCCAGCAATGGCAGAATGAACAGATGGTCAGGTTTACCGAGCTGAAGCCATAAGAAAGAATGCTCCCGCAGATCAGGGTTATAATAAATCGAGTTGTAAAGCGCGATAAAAATCGGCATTTGCACAATCAGCGGCAGACAGCCTGCCATCGGGTTAACTTTGTTTTCCTGGAAAAGGCGCATCGTTTCCTGCTGTACCTTTTCGGGCTCATCTTTATATTTTTTCTTAATCTTCTCAAGTTCCGGTTGAATCGCCTGCATCGCACGCGAGCTCTTTACCTGTTTCATGGTAAGCGGCAAAATTAGCGTACGGACAATAATAACCATTACAAGAACGGCCAGTCCATATTGTCCATTAAACCACTTTGCGAACGTATCCAGGGCGATGGCGAAATAATATACTACATTACTCTGCCAAAAGCCTCCGTTTTTCAAATCCTCCGTAGTATGCGTCACTGTAGTCGACGACGGAGAGCATCCCGACAGAACAGCGATCATTAGAACCATTAACCCGAGGAGAAGAAACATTTTTCCTCGTTTAGTCTTCAATAGAGACACTTCAAAACCCCTCTCTTAAACATTCCATTGCACCGTAAATCATACCATAATTATGAATACAAATAAACAAGCCTCTTCCGCAGCCATTACTTGCGTGAGGCCTTGAGCAGCTTGGCTTTGCGCAGTACATGGAGGGCACTTTTTTCGAGCTCCGCATAATCCATGTTCAGGGCTCCTTTTCTTACGATAAATACCATATCCAGCCCGCCGGCAATTTCCGGTTCGTGATGACGGATAATTTCCTTCACCAATCGTCTCATCCGGTTGCGGACGACGGCGTTTCCGACCTTTTTGCTGACCGACACACCAAGCCGGAACCGCTCCACCTCTTTTCTGCTGAACCAGTACACAACAAACTGATGATTCGCAAATGACTTCCCATGGCGGTATACGCGGCTAAAGTCCGCACGGTTTCGTAATCGTAAACTTTTGTGCACGGGAATCTCCTATTCAAAAACCGGGCTTTCAGGGAAGCTCCGGAAATTTATCTTCTAATTAGTATAGTCATCCGGCCGCCGCCATAAACGGCTTGTCCGGGATCAGGCATGTTCTTCCTTCGATCTGCGTATACATAAGAAGAAACGGCTTTGCCGTCCTTGTAAGGAAGGTATCCGTTTCTGCGAGTTAGAGAGGGATCATTTTGAGTGTGACACCTATTAGCTTTTCTTCTCTGCTAAAAAAGGCCCGCAAAGTGTTGCCATGAGCCTTTGCTGAGCCTAGAAAGTGTCCATTCACAAATAAGAAAACGGCTTTGTTCCATATAACAGGACGATATCCGTTTCTGCCCTATATAAGGAAGCAAAAAATACAGCTCTGCATTTATGCTCCCTTATATTTAAAAAAGGACCACCGCAGTGGTCCCTAAGTGGCCTAACTTACGCACTCAAAACTTTTCTGCCTTTCAGGCGGCGGGCTGCCAGCACTTTACGGCCGTTTTTCGTGCTCATTCTTTTGCGGAAACCATGTACCTTCTTGCGTTTGCTCACATTCGGTTTGAACGTCGGTCTCATGTATTGCACCTCCCTTACAGGATCTTAATTACTGTCATATTAGCAGAAACGGTCTAAGCCGCTCTTTTGAGTAGGGACAGTATCTACAAGTATTATCAATTAAATTTGGAGACCTATCCTCACAGAAAACACCTTTATATATTTAAACACAGAATCGGCCCAAAAGTCAACCGTTTCTCTGTACTCCCTCCACCATTCCACAGATTGTTTATCCACAGTCCTTCAGAACCGTAAATCTAATCCACAAGCTTTTACAGTTATCCACCTGTGACTAAAAATAAATCCACATCCACAAAAGTGAGCACAACCTGTGCATAAAAAAATAGTCCCCATGACGGAAACTGTCGAACGGTAAACAAATTATCAACAATATGTAGTGTTGTTCCTAAAAATTATACACAAGTGATTGAATTTGTGGATAAAATGGCCCGGCTCATTGAAAAACAAGGGTGGTTTTGCTATGATGGTATTACTTTTGAATGTGAATAGATTTGTTTGTTCTCTATATTATCAACAAGCTGTGGATAAAGTTGTGAACAATTCAAATTTATCCATATTTTTTTGTCTCTTGATATTGCATATTGGGGATAAGATTCAGCACGAACCCATTTTCTTCGACATTTCCACTTCATGGCTGACGCCACATTTGGAAGATTTAAAGGAGTGACAGTCT